>NZ_OAOP01000013.1 GCF_900207585.1 Bacillus oleivorans
AACTGCTTCTATTTTTTCCTCTATGTTAAATTTAGACATATAAAAACTGCACCTCCAATTGTTAGTTGTGTGTCTAACAATTGGGGTGCAGTTCACCGATAGGGAGCTGGTTTTTTTTTGCAACAAAGGTGCAACAAAGGGACGGTTCTTCTGTTTCATGAAACAGAAGAACCGTCCCTTTGTTTTCCATAGAAAAAAATGGACTTTGACAAGATAGTTTATGTCTATTTATACTGGGGGAAATAGAAATATTCCAACAATAATGAAAACTTTTTTAATAGAAAACAATAAACACTTAAAAGAAAAAGAGTTTTCATTTTTGTAAAGTTGTGGAAATTCCGTTTATCCAAGGTTCTCCGGAGCTGAGGGTGGGGTAGAAAAAATAATATAGTTAGCGGGGCGGTACATAAAAGGGATATTAAGATTGATCAGCGTTTTGATGAAGAAGATTTTTTTCAATCAAATATTGATAGTTTAATAGATAAATTAAAACATTTGATTTTCATTTTTGAAGACAACTAGGACCTAAAAACAACGGAGGATTTCAAGATGAAAAAATTAACTAAATCAGTTCTGGCAAGTGTATTAACATTATCTTTATTCAGTGGTTCAGCAAGTGCATTGACGATGTATAATGAGCCTCCTTTTGAAGCTTATAAAGTTTCCAAGGGAGATACTTTCTGGTTTATTGCGAAACGGTATGGCCTTTATTATCAAGAGCTTATGAGACTAAATCCAACTGTTAACCCTACGAATATGCAAGTAGGCTCCATTATTCGCTTAAAGTCTTCAGCATATTCGCCATCTACTTCAGTAAGCGTTGGAAGTATGTCAGTAAGCAGCTACGAAAGACAAGTGGTTGACTTAGTGAATCAAGAAAGAGCAAAAGCTGGATTACCTTCATTAAAATTAAACGCTGAACTGTCTCGAGTGGCAAGATTTAAATCTCAAGACATGCACGATAGAAGATATTTCGATCATAATAGCCCAACTTACGGTTCCCCATTTACGATGATGAGAAACTTCGGAATTTCATATCGCTCGGCAGGAGAGAATATTGCATATGGACAAAGAACTCCTCAAGAGGTTGTTAATGCTTGGATGAACAGTTCTGGCCACAGAGCCAATATATTAAACTCAAGCTTTACCGATATTGGTGTCGGATATGTAGCAGACGGAAACTACTGGACACAAATGTTTATCGGACGATAAGGCATGGATCATTCCATGTCTTTTTCTTTTTGAAACAGAGGTGAAACAGAGGGACGGTTCTTCTGTTTCATTCTTACTTCTTAAGCATGTTTTACTCTGAAACGCGAGAACCGTCCCTGTGTTACACTACCGGCAGCGAGTGATTTATTCTAAGTTAAAAGGAACTGACCTATTTAACACAAAACAAACTTGAACCATCACTTTTATCCAAAAACCTGTGCGGCAATCCCGTATAAATGACTGTTTCTCATAGGCATGGTGTCAGAATGCAGGATCATGATAGGGGGGTGACTCACTTTCTCAAACCCATAACCCTGCAAATAATTAATAAATAGATCATCGCCAATCGGAGTGTCAATCCTTAACTGACCTCTATGGTTCCGAGCTAATTGATTAATTAAATCCATAGCTCCTTTGTAATCCGGGGCGACAATCGGCCCTAAAATCAAATTTTCTGGTCCCAAAATAGAGAAACCAAATCCAATAACATTCCCAGATTCATCTTTTAAAACTAGAGCTTGCTGGGCTTGTTTCAGTCTATTTCTCAGAAATGTACCCCTGGAATCCCCAAATGCATGTTTATCCAATTCAATTACTTGATGTAAATCCTTTTCCTCTAGAGCTTCTGCCTTGCATCCATCAGAAAGTAAATGATCGAACGGTTCATAATGACTGCAGAGAAATTTATGAACAGAACCGACTTTCTTGAATCCCAGTTTTTCGTAAAGAGGCTTTCCTTCAGGTGTAGCAATGAGCATAATCGATACTTTTTCCGATACCAGCTTGATACAGGCTTGGGTCGTTTCTTTTCCAAGACCTAGCCCTCTGTATTCGCTCTTTACAATCACCATTCCGATCGAAGCTAAATGTGTATCATAAGGAATAATTGCTGCACTCGAGACAATTTGACCGAACTCATTTTTATGTCCTAAAATCTTTCCCGAAGATAAAACAGTTCTGATTTCGTGTTCATCATAATCCCAGCCAACAGATTGGGACAAGGAGATTAAACCGCCAATATCATCCTCATTGAAAAAATGTAATGAAAGTTTATTTTTTATGGTTTTCATTAAAAAACTCCTTATTGTTTAATGAAACGGAGGGACGGTTCTTCTGTTTCATCTTTATTCTCAAGCAAGAATTCTTCATATGTTTTTTTTGAAACGCAAGAACCGTCCCTGTGTATCAAAAAAGCGCAAGCCACCCAGACAAGATGACCCGCGCTTTCAAATTCTATTAATTACTTTCCGGCCTTTTCTTCAAAAAGCTTCGCGATCTCCACAATCACATTCGTTGCTTTTACCATATTATCAACGGAGATATACTCAAACTTGCCGTGATAATTTTCTCCGCCTGTGAAAATGTTTGGGGTTGGCAGTCCCATGTAGGAGAGCTGGGAACCGTCTGTCCCGCCGCGAATGGGTTTAATAACCGGTGTAATGTCTAAACGTTCCATCGCTTCATGGGCAATCTCCACAATATGTTTAACTGGCTCAATTTTTTCTCTCATATTGTAGTATTGATCTTTCATTTCCAAGATGATTTTATCCTCGCCATACTCTGCTTGCAGTTCTTTCACAATCTTCTCCACATTTGCTTTTCTGGCGTTGAAATTCTCACGGTCGAAGTCGCGGATGATATAAGAAATTTTCGTTTGCTCGACATCGCCTTCTATCGAGCTCAAATGATAAAAGCCCTCATAGCCCTCGGTATATTCAGGCGCTTCTTCAGCAGGCAACCGTCTATTAAATTCCATCGCAATTTTCGCTGAGTTCACCATTTTGCCTTTCGCCGTCCCTGGGTGAATGTTGTTGCCTTTAATCGTAAGCTTGAAACCAGCCGCATTAAAGCTTTCGTATTCAAGCTCTCCAAGCGGTCCGCCATCAACCGTATAGGCATATGTAGCATTAAAGGCTGTGACGTCAAACTTATGCGGTCCGCGGCCGATTTCTTCATCAGGTGTAAAAGCGACCCGCACTTTTCCGTGCTTGATTTCAGGATGCTGGATCAAATAATCCATCGCCGTCATAATTTCGGCAATTCCGGCTTTATTGTCTGCTCCTAGAAGGGTCGTACCATCTGTTGTCATTAAAGTATGGCCTTTGTATTCGCTCAGAGCAGGAAAATCTTTAGGGGAGAGGACTACATATTCATTTAGCTGAATGTCCCCGCCATCATAATTTTCAACAAGCTGCGGTTTAACATTTGCTCCGGTAAAATCAGTAGCCGTATCTAAGTGCGCTAGAAAACCGATTGTCGGTACTAATTTTTCTGTATTGGATGGGAGGGTCGCCATCACATAGCCATTTTCATCGACCGTAACTTCCTCCATGCCAATCGATTTTAATTCGTCTACAAGCATATTCGCTAAAGTAAACTGTCCAGGTGTCGATGGACATGTTTCACTATCCTCATTGGACTGCGTATCTACTTTGACATAGGTTGTTAATCTTTTAATCAGATCGTCTCTCATCCAGACTCCACTCCTTCTTAATCTACTTGATTATTTTACCATATAACGCAACGCTTCTAATACAATCCCTTAACAATATATTTACATTTTTAAAAAAGCACTTGATTTAAAGTTTGTTTCCCTTAAAATAGGGGTATTAAAAATGACGCCATAAATCACTCGCTAATCAAAGGGGTCATTGACATTTTCGCTAAACTGAGTATAATTAAATACTTGCGCGCCCTATAAATAGGGAACGCTGTTCAAAGTTTGTTCATCATTAGCAGATAAAATATCGAGTATAATAGATTAGTAAAAAATGACTACCATTAGTGTTTACTTGAAAGCAGGTGGGAAACATGAATACTTTACAACAAAAGGGTCAAGGTTTATTCAATAAATTTGTTGGCTTTTTCTTTTTAGCAGTCGTAATGCTATGGATCAAAACATATATCGTACAATTGACTCAGTTTGACTTAGGCATTGAAAATACGTTTCAAGAATTTCTATTGTTCCTAAACCCATTAGGATCATCGATGCTGTTCTTAGGGCTAGCCTTTATTTTTAAGGGCAGAAAGAAATATATATGGCTAATCATCATTGATTTCCTTATGTCATTTCTTTTATATGCTAATGTCATGTACTATCGTTTCTTTAACGATTTCATTACATTGCCAACCTTAACGCAGACACAAAACTTTGGAGATGTCAGCAGCAGTGTGACCTCTCTAGTGAAACCATATGACGCGTTGTTCTTTGTCGATGTTCTGCTTTTAATTGCTTTACTGGCTTTTAAATTTGTAAAAATCGAAGTAAAAGATATCAAACGCCGGATGGTAATGGCTTTACTTACATTCTCACTAGGGATTTCAACCTTTAACCTGGCGTTAGCGGAAATCGACCGTCCGCAATTGCTAACTAGAGGATTTGACCGCAACTACATCGTCAAATACCTAGGGATGTACAACTACACGATTTACGATGCCGTTCAAAGTACAAAAGCTTCGGCACAACGTGTATTAGCAAACAGTAACGATATTACAGAAGTAATCAACTATACGAAATCAAACCATGCGGCTCCGAACCCTGAGTACTTTGGTAAAGGGGAAGGAATGAACGTGATTTATATCCATTTGGAATCGATTCAGAACTTCCTGATTGATTACAAGCTGCATGGGGAAGAGGTCACACCATTCCTGAACTCCTTGACGGAAGAAGAAAATACCATTTACTTTGATAACTTCTACCATCAGACCGCTCAAGGAAAAACAGCAGATGCTGAGTTTATCTTAGAAAATTCCTTATATGGTCTGCCACAGGGGTCAGCCTTTACAACAAAAGGCATGAACACCTACCAGGCAGCACCAGCTATCCTGGCGCAAAAAGGATACACATCAGCTGTATTCCACGGTAACTCCGGAAGCTTCTGGAACCGTGATGAAATTTATAAATCATTTGGATATGACAACTTCTTTGACGATGAGTATTATGAAATGAATCCAGAAGATTTGGCTGATTATGGGCTTATGGACAAGCCGTTTTTACAGCAGTCGATTCCATTATTAGAATCATTGCCACAGCCGTTCTATACCAAATTTATTACGGTAACGAACCATTACCCATATCCAATTGACGAAGAATTAGCAACGATTGCACCGCATACAACAGGCGATACATCTGTGGATACTTACTTCCAGACAGCCCGTTATGCGGATGAAGCACTCAAGGAATTCTTCGATTACTTGAAGGAATCAGGCCTATACGACAACTCTATCATCATAATGTACGGAGACCACTACGGAATCTCCGAAAATCATAACAGAGCGATGGAACAAGTATTAGGCAAAGAAATCACACCTTTTGACAACACAACATTGCAAGAGGTTCCATTATTCATCCGAGTACCAGGCATGGAAGGCGGAGTCAACCACGCGTATGGAGGACAAATTGATCTCCTGCCAACGCTTCTGCACCTGCTCGGAATAGAAACTGGTGACTATGTCCAATTCGGAACAGACTTACTATCTGAAGAACACAATCAACTGATCCCATTCCGAAACGGAGACTTTGTCAGTCCAACCATCACATCGATTGACGGTAAGTTCTACGATTCAAAAACAGGAGAAATCATTGAAGATCCTGGGTTGCTGGAACAAGCGGACGAATATAAGACAATTGTAGAACAGAAACTGTCGTTCTCGGATCAGGTTGTAAATGGAGATTTATTGCGATTCTATATGCCGGATGGGTTCACGCCGGTGGATCGTTCACAGTATGATTATAATAAGACGGATGAAGAAAGTGATGATTCCACGGATGAATCAAATGAATAATAATATATTTATAGACTACCTTTAAGGGTAGTCTTTTTTTAGGACAACAAATTTTCTTACAAAATAAATAGGTTGAAAAATGTATTGCCAGCAAATTACAATTAAAGCAAGGTTTACAGATTAAAATCATACTAGGAAAAAGTCATTGGCTTTAAATTTCATGTCTAATTCTGAAAAAGTTGATGTATAATTGTATACAATTATTAAAAAGGAGGCTTACTATGTTCCAAAGTTTAAAAACAAAAGATATTTTGTATATTGAAATAAAAGAAAAAATTATTACCGGCATTCTTGAGCCGGATACTCCGGTTGTAGAAGATATACTTGCTGAAGAATTTGAAGTAAGCAGAACCCCTTTAAGAGAAGCTCTACAAAGATTAGAATTAGAGGGCTGGCTTGTCAGAAGGCGAAATGGGAGGCTGAAGGTCTCCAGCATATCAGTTAGTGAGGTTATTGAGATTTTTCAAGTGCGAGGCAGGTTGGAAGGATTGGTTGCTTCGGAGGCTGCAAAGAGGGCAACAGAGGATGAGATAAAGGAATTGGAAATGATAACAAATTTAATAGTAAATGCAGCCGAACAAGATCAGCGCAGTGATGTCGTTCGTTTTGGCTCAGAATTTCATAGTCTATTATACAAAATTAGTAAACATAAAACAGCAACAAAAATGCTTGCTCAATTAAATGATCATATAAATCGCTATAGGCGTTTAGGACCAATCCGAAATTCAAAAAGGGGCGTATCAGCTGCAAATGAACATCAACAAATATTTGAATTTTTAGCAAGAAGAGATTATGAGAATTGTGGAAGAGCAATGGAAATGCACATTATTAATAGCATGAATTCTGCAGCTCAATCAATTGAAGAATATTTACATTCAAGACAATTAAATGAGCTAGAAGAAGACAGGGAATAAGGTTATCTGTAAAACAGAAGCCTTATTTTTTTTATTTTTAAAATTAAAAATATCTTGTAAATTTTCAGACTATATATTAGTATACAATTATACAAAAAGGCAATGGAGTGAGGCAATCATGCAAAACATGATTAATGAAAAAATGTCCGTACAATTGGCTAGATATGTAGTCAATTTAAAATTTGAAGAGTTACCGGAAAAAATTGTTGATGATGTTCAAAATCTGATTCTTGATTATTTAGGTGTGGCATTAAAAGGATCAACTACAGAACCAGCAGAAATTGTCACTGCATTCCAAATGGAATATGGAACAGCCAAGCAAGAAGCAACTTTAATTGGTAATGGGAAAAAGCTAACTTGCCAGGCTGCTGCTTTTACAAACGCTGTAGCTGCACACAGTATTGAGCTGGATGATGTTGATGATTTGGCTTTGTTTCATTATAGTCCCCCGATTGTCTCAGCTGCATTAGCTGTAGCAGAAGCGACTAAAGCAAACGGAAAAGATCTAATCGTTGCAGTAACGATTGGATGCGATATTATGAAAAGGCTTTCGGATGCAATGAATCCAGACCTTCGTGACCGTGGTTATCACACTACTCCTGTTTGTGGGATTTTTGGGGCAACTGCAGCAGTTGCACGCCTATTTGGCCTAACTGAAGATGAAGTTGTGAACGCTTTTGGAATAGCAGGAGCACATGCTTCAGGGTTAATGGAAATGTATGGATCTAATATGCAAAAACGGATTAATCCAGGTCCAGCGGCTCATAATGCCATCGTTTCAGCTAGACTTGCGCGTATGGGCTATACAGGTGCGGACACTATATTTGATGGTGTTCGGGGCGTTCTCCAGGCTTTCTCCGGTCAAGAAGATACGAGTGCTTTAGTAAATGGGCTTGGTAAAACATTTGATTTTATTATTGAGTTTAAACGATATGCTTGTGCTCGCCCTATCCACAATGCAGTTGGTTGCGCCCTTGAAATCCGCCCAAATATAGTAAACCGATTACATAGCATTAAAGAAATGACCATATTTCGTCACCCAGCTTGGGCTCATTTCCATGAAATTAAAAGACCAAAGAGTATTCATGAGGCACAAGTAAGTTTAAATCATGCTGTGGCGGTAGCTTTAGTAGATGGAGATGCGTTTCTTGAGCATTTTGAAGACGAATGGATCTGTAATGTTGAGGTACAAAGACTGTCACAAATGTTAAAATTTGTAGCTGAACCAGAACTGCCTCGAGGTGTCTCTTGTCTTCTGAGGATAGTTTTAGAAAGTGGTGAGATTTACGAGGCTCAGGTCGATTATCCGAAGGGATCCATTCAGAATCCAATGTCTCCTGATGAACATTGGAGCAAGTTTTCAAAATTAGCAGGATCTAAGTTTGAACAGGAGAAACAAGTCAAAATTCGCAACAAAGTTGAAAGCCTAACAACTTTACAATCAGTTCATGAGTTAATAGAACTACTTTTTTAGTAGGGGGGAAATATGGATGTCAGAGACAAGAGCGATAAGAGCAACGATTCAAAGAGCCGGGTCAAGTAAAGGTATTTTTTTGCTAGAAAATGATCTTCCCGAAGATCCCGTTTTAAGAGAAAAGGTCATTCTTGCAATTTTCGGGAGTCCAGATAAACGACAAATTGATGGATTAGGAGGGGCTGATCCTTTAACTAGTAAGGTGGCTATTGTAGGACCCTCAAAGCAAGAAGGGGTAGATGTCGATTATACGTTTGGTCAAGTTGCTTTTGACCAGGCAAAAGTACATACCCATGCAATCTGTGGAAATATAAGCTCAGGAGTTGGACCGTTTGCGATTGACCATGGATTAGTAAAAGCAGAAGAGCCAATTACTACAGTAAAAATTTTTAACACAAATACCAATAAGGTTTTAACTGCTGAAGTACCTGTGAAAGAGGGAAGAGCAGCAGTTGAAGGAGATTACTCAATTGCTGGAGTGCCAGGGACAGGTGCCAAGGTTACACTTGACTTTTCGCAAACGGTAGGTGCCCTCACTGGTAAATTGTTACCAACGGGGAATGTAAAAGACACAATCGAGCTAAGTGAAAATGAAAGAATAACAGTTTCAATCGTTGATGCGGCTACTTGTCAAGTTTTTGTTCGGGCTGAAGATTTAGGGTTAAAAGGAACAGAAAGCCCAAAAGAGGTTGATTCCCAGCCAGAATTACTTAGAAAACTTGAATTAATTCGGTGTATAGCTGCAACCAAGGCAGGATTAGCCGAATCACCAGAGAAATGTGCGGTAGAGTCAAGAAATACACCTCATATTGTATTTTTCTCTGAGGCAAAGGATTATGAAAATTATCTTACTCAGGAGAAGATATCTGAGGAAAGTATTGATTTGGTTGCTCGGGGAATGTTTATGCAAATTATGCATAAAACCTACGCTGGTACGGGGTCAATTTGTACTTCCGTCGCAGCTGCTATACCTGGAACTAATATACATGAGGCTGTTAAAAAAGAAATAATGACAAAAAAATTAGTTAGGATTGGCCATCCTGCTGGCATCATTCCGGTAGAAGTAGAGGTTCAGCAAGAAGTAAAAAATTTTATTTTAAAAAAAGCAGCAATAGGAAGAACCTCTCGCAGAATTATGGATGGGAACGTTTATATTAGAAACAGTTTATTTCAATAGGAGGGCTGCCATTGAGTTATTTAGTAAGAGTCAGAGATCATCAACATCCATCTGATAGATTAAGAGAACTTTTATCAAATAATAGCCAAATCATTAAGATGCCCGGTGCACATGATGCGATGGCTTCATTACTTGCAAGTAAAGTAGGGTTTCAGGCGCTTTATTTATCAGGGGGAGCATTTTCTGCAAGTTTGGGTATGCCTGACTTAGGTATTATTACACTTACGGAACTAGCAACTCGTACTAGGGAAATCACTCGTGCTTCTGACTTGCCTCTACTGGTGGATATTGATACGGGATTTGGCAGTATTCTAAATGTAACCCGTACCGTTCATGAACTATATGAAGCAGGAGCTGCTGCGGTACAAATGGAGGATCAAGATTTACCAAAAAAATGCGGACATTTAAACGGTAAAAAACTAGTTTCTACACAAGAAATGGTTCAAAAAATTGTAGCGGCGCGAAAGGCAAAGCCAAAAATGGTCATAGTCGCACGAACGGATGCAAAAGCAGTTGAAGGCATGAATCAAGCAATCGAACGCGCGCAAGCTTATATAAATGCTGGTGCGGATGTCATCTTCCCAGAGGCATTAAGTACAGAAGAGGAATTTAAAACGTTTGCGGAAGCCACCAAGGTACCTCTGTTGGCTAATATGACCGAGTTCGGAAAAACACCTTATTTTACTGCAGAGAATTTTCAGGCATGGGGATATAAAATAGTGATTTATCCTGTAAGTTCCCTAAGGGTAGCCGCAAAAGCTATGGAACGAGTATACAAATTAATTTATTCACAGGGGACACAAATAGATGCGTTACAAGATATGCAGACTCGTAAAGAGTTGTATGAACTTATTCGCTATGCTGATTATGAAGACCTGGATGACAATATTGCCAAAACGGTTCTTGATGAGTAAAAAAAGGAGGCTTCAGAAATGAGCCAATTTACAGTTCCTTGCGTAGTTTATCGGGGTGGTACTAGCAGAGGAATATTCTTTCATAAAAAAGATTTACCAGAGGATGTAGAAAGTAGAAACCTCGTCTTTCTTAATGGAATTGACGCTTATAATCCTTCTCAAGTGAATGGCTTGGGAAGCGGGACCTCTCATACTAGTAAAGTGGTTGTTATATCTCCTTCCTCATTAGAAGGAGTAGACGTGGACTATAGTTTTTATCAAATTGGAATTGGAAAAGAGTTTGTTGATGATAATGGAACCTGTGGAAATCTAATGGCAGCTGTTGGCCCTTTTGTTGTTGATGAAGGGCTGGTTCAAGTTGATTCCGCTCAGGATTATGCAGAAGTAAAAGTATTTAATACGAATATTGGGAAAAAAATCAGGATACAGGTCCCTGTTGTTGATGGCAAAGCTAAGGTACACGGGGATTATTATATGTCTGGAGTGGTGAAACCAGGTGCAAGAATTATTGTAGATCTTCTCCATCCCGGAGGCGGAAAGACAGGCAAAACGTTACCATTAGACTTACGTTCTTCAATCTATACAGATTTAAAAGAATATGAAGCCTCCTTCGTTGACGTAGTTAACCCTTTTATTTTCCTATCAAGTTATGAGTTTGGATTAAAAGGGTCAGAGTCTTTATCTGAGCTTTCTACAAACGAAAGTTTGCTAGAGGAACTTGATACAATCAGAAACAAAATGGCAGTTTTAGCTGGGATGGCAGAAAGTGAAAAGGAAGCAAAAATAAAAACCCCTTCTGTTCCTAAAATTGGGATTGTTGCAGAACCGCAAGACTATATCACGACTTCCGGTAAATGGATTAAAAAAGAGGATATTGACATTGTAGCAAGGATGATTTCGATGGGGAAATTCCATCGCACGTTTGCCGGCAGCGGCCTTTACTGTCTAGCAGCTGCTGCTATGCTTCCAGGTACGGTTCCAAATCAATTTCTCAGAAAAAATAATAGCTTAGAACAGACGATCCGAATTGGTCACCCTGATGGTGTAGTAGAAATTCGAGTTTCTTTAACAGAAGACCGTAATGATATAGCGTCTGTTGGTCTAGACAGGACAGCAAGAAAGATCATAAAAGGAGATTTATATATTCCAGAGCGTTCATAAAAAATCTTGGAGAAATCATTAAATCGAAAGGAGCATGACTAAATGAAAGAAATTAGAGCGTGTTCGACATCTGGGATTTTAGGATACGGCTTTCCAGAAGCAACCCTTAAAAGCTGTATGGAAATGAAACCTCATTTCATCGCTTGTGATGCTGGTTCAACAGATCCTGGCCCGTATTATTTAGGTACAGGGAAACCTTTTGTTTCCCGTGATTCAGTCAAAAGGGACCTCCGATTAATTCTATTATCCGCCCGATCTGCAAATATCCCAGTCATTATTGGATCCGCAGGAGGATCTGGCTGTAATCAAGGTGTAGAAGATTTCAAGGACCTTATAAACGAAATATGTATGGAAGAAGATCTTCATTTCAAGACTGCCCTGATTAGGTCTGAAATCGAAAAAGAGCTTCTTCAAGAAAAATTAAATCAAGGAAAAATTACATCACTTGATCACACACCAACATTAACATCAGAAGGAATTCAAAGTCTGCATCGTTCTGTTGCAATGATGGGACCCGAACCTTTTGTAAAAGCTCTTAAAGAAGGAGCAGATGTCATTATTTCAGGAAGATCAACAGATGCTTCCGTATTCGCTGCTTATCCTATTTACAAAGGGATTAACCCTAGTACAGCGTGGCATGCTGCTAAAATCATTGAATGTGGTGCAGCAACAGCCGTGCCTAAAAGTCATGACTGTATTATGGCAACGATACGTGATCATGAATTTTTAATTCATACTTTGAACCCAAAGAAAAAATTACCTTGGAAAAATGTAGCGGCTCACACGATGTACGAAAATGTAAGCCCATTCCACCTGAAAGAACCAGGAGGCGTATTAGATACGACAGAAGCTGTCTATGAACAAGTGGATGAACGAACAGTCAGGGTAACTGGAAGTCATTTCATTAAAGATCCTTGTTACACGGTGAAACTTGAAGGAGTAGAAAAAGTTGGCTACAGAACTATATGTATGGCCGGATTAAGAGATCCCATTTTACTTTCTCAATTAGATCAGTATTTGGACTTTATTCGGGAAAAACTTCAGGAAAAAATTACAGATACATATGGACAATCGGTAACTTCACAAGACTACACCATTAGTTTTAGAAAATATGGTTCCAATGGAATTATGGGGGAAATTGAACCAGAGACTCAAATACCTCATGAAGTTGGACTTTTAATAGATGTCGTAGCCAAGGATCAAAGAAAATCGGAAGCTATCATGGCTGCAGCACGAACCTTGGTCATGCACAGTCATTTTGAAGGAAGGTTATGTGTTTCAGGGAATGCGGCATTTCCTTTTTCACCGCCAGACATCCCTATGGGGGAAGTGTACCGATTTACATTGAATCATGTAATGGAGCTTGAAATACCTGTTGAACTTTTTCCGATTGAGTATCTGGAGGTGTGACCAATTAAAACCTTAAAAGATTATGCCTATATGCTACGGAGCAAAAATGCTGGTCCCTTTAACTTAACATTCGATATTATTTTCCACAACCAAGAATCCTACCTCAAAGTCGTAAACTCATACATCATTTCCCAAGATAAAATTGCAGAACTCTACGGATGTGACCCAGAACAGGTCCAGATTTATGAATATGAAAAAGTTTCTTCTATTAAAATAAGCATTCCCCGACGATATCCTTCTGGTGATATCCATGATACTGATGTATTTGGGGCTCAACAGCATGTACCTTTAATGAATCTCGAAATATAGAATAAAAAATTTAAGAACTAGTGAGGTGTTTAGGCTTTGGCCAGAAAGTTTCGAATTGCGGATGTAGATGCACATTATACGGATGATCCAAGAGAACTATGGAAGTATATGGAGGAACCATGGGCAACAAGGATCAGAGATTGGTCAGGAAAATATTATGCCCCGCCTGGCGGGGCCTCAAGCGGAGACAGCTTGATGGGCGGCAGAGTCCAAACCAATAAGCATAAGAAGGGAATTGGGAAGGAACATCAAGGGATTTCCTCCAACAAAGAAGTGGTTATGGAAGTAATGGAGGAATACGGTTTTACCGAAATTGTTTTAATTCCAACTTATATGTTGCATTTGGCTAAGATGAATGACCGTCAAAAGGCAGTGGTATTATCGAAGGCTCATGCCCGGCATATGATCGAAACCATTGTGGACCCTGATAATGGTATATACGCCGCACTTCCAGTTCCTGTACAGGAACCGGAAGAAAGTGCAGAGCTGATTGAAGAAGTGGGCGATCATCCAGGATTTTGTGGTGTATTAGTGGCAACACAATTATCTTTACCTCCATTAGGAAGTAATATCTATAACCCCATTTACAGGGCTGCTCAATCAAAGGGTTTACCGATTATTGCTCACAGTGGTTTCTCAGGTCCTGATTCAAATACTTATGCCAAAGGTCTGGAAAAATGGGTTGAAAGTCATAGCCTTGATTTTGCTGTATGCAACATGATTCAGCTCACAAGTGTCGTCATGCAGGGAGTAAAAGAGAAATTCCCTAAGTTAGACTGGATATTCCAAGAATCGGGAATCTTCTATATCCCACAAGTGATGTTTAGGCTAGACACAGAGTATATGAGAAGAAGAGCAGAGGTCCCGCTGTTAAAGAAATTACCTAGTGAATACATAAAAGACATGTATTTTGGGACACAGCCACTTGAAATTCCAAGTAACATTAAATACTTAAAATATGTATTTGAAATGATTGATGCAGAAAATACGTTAATGTATGCATCGGATTGGCCTCACTACGATTGGGATCACCCTTCAGTTATAGAACGGTTAACCTTTTTAAATGATGAACAAAAGCAGAAGATATTGGGGGATAATGCCCGGAGAGTACTTCGTTTTAAAAGGGATGGTGCTTAAGTTGGCAGAATATATCGTCGGTCCAGCAGATTCTATACCTGTTGGAGAGGGGAAAGTCGTTGAAATTGGGAATCGGTCTATTGGCGTTTTTAATATAGCAGGTACGTTTTACTCCTTACGTAATGTCTGCCCTCATCAAGGGGGACCAGCCTGTGACAGCAAGCTTTATGATCAAATAGAAGCAGAAGTTTTACCAAATGGAAAAGTAAGAGAATTTGTAGCACAGGAGAAATGTATCATTGCATGTCCTTGGCATGGAATTGAGTTTGATGCCCGAACAGGTGTCTGTTTAACAAAAAAAGAATGGAAAATTAAACAATATCCGGTGTATGTGAACGAAGAAAATCAAATTGTTGTTCAACTCCCATAATGGTAAGGAGGAAACTATGAAACTATCAGATTTAATAAAAGATGAAGGGATTGTCGTGGTACCAGGATGCTACGACCCTTTGACCGCGAAAATTGTTGAAAACTGTGGGTTTAAAGCTACCTATTTAGGCGGATGGGCTGCGGGTGCTCATTTAACCGTAACAGAGCCCATGACTACTTTAACAGACATGGTCGATTTAGCTCGTAAAATAAATGTGAATTTAAATATTCCTCTTATGATTGATGGGGCTGCGGCTTTTGGAAATTTAGCAGCAGTCACAAGAACCGTTAGGGAAATTGAACTAACCGGAGTACAGGCGATTCATATTGAAGACCAAGTGGTTCCGAAGCGAGCACATTACCATAAGGGTGTCATTGACCTTATATCTCCTAGAGAGATGGTACAAAAATTAGAAAAAGCATTGGAAGTACGGAAAAGTAAAGATTTTCTGATCATCGGAAGAACAGATGCTGGAAGAAACAAAGAAGAGCCTTTTGAGAATGCAATCGAACGCGCCAATATTTATGCATCTATTGGGGTAGACATGGTAATGGTATTCCCTCGAAACATGGATGAAGTAAGAATGGCACCAGAAAAAATTACCGCTCCTTTGGTATATGTAGCTTCGGAAGGTTTAGGGCGACCAATTCCAACTCCAGCTGAATTACAACAATTGGGTTATAAAATGGTGATTTATCCATTAACACCAATTCTGGCTGCTTTTCAGAGTGTTAGAAACGTGTATACGACTCTTAAACAGAACGGTAAATCTGGATTTTCACAGGAAGAAACAGCCCGACTTTCTGCGGAAGTATTAGAAATCATTTCGATTCCAGAGCTTATAAAACTGGAAGAAGAAAGCTATCAGTAAATCAGAAGAAAGGAGTAGGGGCAATGGTAACATATATTGACTGTGATGTGCACCCTTGGGTGAATGATATAAAACAATTACATCCTTTTATGGATAAGAGCTGGATTAAACGTTTTGAGGACCAGAAATTAAACTTGGGCAGCTTTAAGTTAGCAAGCAGATATGTCCATCCTAGAGGAAGTACATCAAGGTATGATGCAAAACCTCCTTCAGGAGGATATCCTGGATCAGACCTGGACTATATGAAAGAACAATATTTGGATGAGTTCAATCCTGAGGTGGTTTTGTTAATACCCCAACAGGCAAATTCATTGGTATCTCTTGTTGATTCCGAACAGGTAATGGCTTTAGCAAGGGCGTTTAATGACTATTTTATTGAAACGTGGCTGCCAGAAAATGATAAATTACGATACGCACTGGTTGCACCGCCACACAACCCTCAAAGTGCAGCGGAAGAGATAAGACGGGTCGGGAATAAAAAAGGCGTAGTTGCGGTTCTTCTTCCATTACTTAATATTTTGATGGGAAACCATTATTATGATCCAATATATGAAGCAGCAGTTGAAGTTGGGCTGCCTGTTATAACACACCCAAATGGGCAGGAAGGCAGTGCAATAGGAGCACCGGTACTAGCAGGAGGAATTCAGAACACATACAATGACCGATTCATTAATTTATCACAAATTGCTCAATCAAATTTAACGAGTTTAATTTTTGATGGAACATTTGAAAAGTTTCCTACATTGAAGGTTGGATTTGTTGAATATGGTTTCACCTGGCTGCTTCCATTGATGTGGAAAATGGATACGGTTTGGAAAGCATTACGTACAGATACACCTTGGGTAAAAAAATTACCAAGTCAATATGTATACGATCATGTCAAATTTACGACTCAACCAATAGAGGAAGTAAAACCTAGTGATTTAAACATTGTCATTGAAATGATGAATGGGAAAAATTTGCTGATGTATAGCAGTGATTACCCCCATTGGGATAATGATATGCCCACTAGAATTTTGCGTGGCTTAGATCCAGAAATGAAACAAAATATCCTTTATAACAACGCAAAAGAATTTTACCATTTGTAATATTACTCTATAAAAACTTTTTATGAGAGACAATAGAATATTTGTATTTTATCTTATAGACAAACCTATCTATAATGAAAATTACGAATAGTTAAACAATTGATAGAATCAATTGGTAGCGGTTACAAATTTCGATTTATAGAAAATGGATGACAGTGAGTTTTGAAGGGAGGGGGAGAAGTTGAAGCATCTTATAGGAAAAACAGATGAGTTTTTAAACAAAAAAAGTAAAAAAGTTAGGATAGGAAAGAAAAATCTTCTAGTTTGGAAAAGTGATAATCTCTATTTCGCAACAAGTGAAAAATGTCCTCATCAGGGAGCTTCTCTAAGTACTGTCGAATTGGCAGGAACTATGCTGCCTTCCGACCCGAAAAAGCTGTGTTATGGCTTAGATGGTACCGTTATCCGTTGCCCATGGCATGCATGGGAATTTGATGTTCAAACCGGAAAAAAATTGTATGAAAATGATCCAAGATGTTTAGTGACTTATGAAGTGATCGTTGAAAATGGTGAGGTTTATATAAATCTATAAGGGTCGTGGGAGTATGGATTTGCTACAGTTCTTCCTCCTTACCCTGTTAGGCGGAATTGTTGCAATTAAATTAAAGATACCTGGCGGTGGAATCATTGGACCCATGATTCTTGTAGGGATCGTTCAATCTACTGAATGGGTAGTGATTGAAAATGTACCTAGGATTATAAGATGGGCTTCCCAATCCATGTTAGGTGTTTTTATTGGCCTTCAATTTTCTAGAAAGGTTTTAAAGCTTTCGAGTAAAGACATTTTATCATTTAGTATTGTAAGTTTTACGAGTTTAGTAACATCTTTTTTGTTTGGCTTTATGATTTATGAACTTACCAGCGAACCTTTCGTAAGCGCTGTCATTTCTGCGGTACCAGGTAGTATTGCCGAAATGTTAATGTTAGCGGATTCGATGAATTTAAATACACAATCAGTAGCAGTGATACATTTACTTAGATTCATTTTATTATTAACGATTATTCCAATTATCGTTACGATCGTTGCTAATAAACTAGGAAGTAAATCTAAGAGTAGGGATGTAACATGATTAGAAAATTTGTTTTCCCTCATAAAAAAATAATCATCGTTCTTTCCCTTGCAATAGTTGGATCTTTTCTTGGGGTATACTTTCAGCTTCCACTAGGAGCTTTAATAGGGAGTTTCATACTAATAGCCATTGCACAGATTGCTGGATTAGGTGCAAAACCTCTTAAAAAGAGAACAAGACAAGTGGTACAAATGGTAATTGGCGGTACAGTTGGAATGAACATGAGTCATGAATTATTAGATGAGGTTGTATATCTAATTTTTCCTGGAATTCTCCTCGCGATTTTACACATTATGACAGGATTATTTCTTGCCATGATTATTTCCAAGTTTTTTAAAGTTGATATCATCACAGCGCTTTGCGGGACAATGCCCGCTGGTCTAAGTGAGGTAGCAGTTATAGCGAAGGAACATGATGCTGACATTGAATATGTCGTTTTAATGCATTTGTTTAGAGTTACTGCGGTCGTTATTTTAATTCCAATACTTGTACATTTCTTATAAATGTTTTTAATTGTACAGGATAATCACATTTCATGATTTTAATGGTTTTGTTTATGTTGAATAGTCAAACTATTCAGAATCAAAGGAGGTGTCTTCGTTTTTATTAGTATTCAGTACTAGGAACCGAGTCATTTATCAATAAATATGGGGGTAAGTAAAAATGAAAACTAAAAAAATGTTTTCTGCTTTTTTCTCATTAATACTTGTTGTAATTATTATGGTTGGCTGTTCCCAGGGTGCATCAGGCGGTGGAAAATCCGGACTGTTTTATGAAGGGGAAACATTAGAGGTAATCGTACCATTTGAAGCTGGGGGAGGAACTGATACGTTTGGACGCTTTCTTGCTTCCTATATAGGTAAACATACAGAGGGAGAACCTGGTATTCAGGTAGTTAATATACCTGGTGGAGGCAGTGTAAATGGTGCTAATGAATTTGTAAAGGTTAGAGAGCATGATGGATATACTGCACTTTTAACAAGTGGCTCAACACATTTACCTTATCTTTTGGGAGACCCCGCTGTTCAATACGATTTAAAAGAAATGAAACCGCTGCTGGCTGCACCACAGGGAGGAGCTGTTTATGTGTCACCTTCTACAGGGATTGAAAGTGTTGAAGATATATTAAATCCAAAAGAACCGCTTGTGTATGCAGGAATTAGTGCAACTGGGAATGACCTGGTCACACTCCTATCATTTAAACTGTTAGGAACGGATGTTCAAGCGATTCTTGGTTATGAAGGCCGCGGTCCAAGCAGGGTTGCCTTTGAACAAGGTGAAAGTAATATTGACTATCAAACCGTATCGGCTTACCAATCTAATGTAGTTCCACTTATCAATGATGGCAAGGCAATACCTTTATACTCTTTTGGTATGTTAGACGAAAAAGGTGATGTCATTCGAGACCCAGCCTTCCCAGATCTTCCTTCAGTAAAGGAAGTGTACATGGAAATTCACGGCGAGGAACCATCTGGAATCGAATGGGATGCATACAAGGTAGCACTAGGCGCTGGATTCAGTGTGCAAAAGGTATTATGGCTGCATCATGACGCTCCCCAAGAGGCGGTAGATGCATTGGCTAAAGCTGCTGAAGGTGTAAAGACAGACGAAGAGTTTAACGAAAAAGCTGCAGAGGAACTCGGAGGTTATGAATTAATAACGGGAGCCCAGTTAGAAGGGGCTATTGAAACTATCACAAGCGCATCTGATGAAGTATTAGATTGGCTTCTTACTTACTTGGAAGAAGAGCAAGGGATTACCAGATTAAATTAAAATTCTCAAAGATAAATAGAGTGTGGGGAAAGGGATGCCTTCCCCACAAACTTTACTAAACGCAAGTTTTCAACCAAGATACTTGGAAAGAGGTGTATGTATGTTTGAATCAGCAATAGAAGCTCTATTGATATTACTAGATCCATCTCGTTTAGTTTTCATGTTTATCGGGATTGCAGTCGGTTTAGTAATTGGGTTACTTCCCGGCTTAGGCGGAACGGTAGGAATGTCCATTCTATTACCTTTTATTTTCGGAATGGACCCGTATACAGGTATGGCATTACTAATTGGTATGGCAGCAGTTGTACATACCGGTGATACCTTTCCTTCCATTCTCCTAGGTATACCCGGTACATCAGGATCTCAAGCAACGATTATGGATGGTTACCCTCTTGCTAAAAAAGGGAAAGCTGCAACAGCCTTATCAGCTGCTTTCTTTTGCTCTATGATAGGCGGAATTATTGGTGCTTTCACACTTTTTTTAGCAATCCCTCTTGCTCGTCCTCTTGTAATGACTTTCGGATCTCCAGAATTATTTATGATGGCTATGCTCGGCTTAAGCATGGTTGGAATTCTTTCTGGAAAATCAGCTTTGAAAGGGATTGTTGGCGGTTTATTAGGGTTAATGTTAGGTGCCATTGGTGCAGCACCTGCAGTTCCAGAATACCGTTTTGTATTCGATAGCATTTATTTATATGATGGGATTCCGCTTGCTGTTCTAGCATTAGGACTTTTTGCCTTTCCAGAAATGGTGGACTTACTGACTAAAAACAATTCAATTGCTCAGACTGAGGAACTAAAAGGCAGCTGGGTAGAGGGGATTAAAGAATCTATTAAGAATAAATGGTTAC
Organism: Bacillus oleivorans; assembly: GCF_900207585.1. Lineage (GTDB taxonomy): Bacteria > Bacillota > Bacilli > Bacillales > JC228 > Bacillus_BF > Bacillus_BF oleivorans. The sequence goes on from NZ_OAOP01000013.1 coordinate 20,517, forward strand.
TGTTCCGAAGCTCAATTCTAGGGTCATTGGTTGGTTTTATACCTGGATTAGGCGGCAGTGTAGTTGACTGGATTACTTATGGTGTAGCAAAGGCAACGATCCGTAATAATGAGTTTGGAAATGGTGATATTCGTGGAGTGATTGCCCCTGAAGGAGCGAATAATGCCAAAGAAGGCGGGGCATTAATCCCAACATTATTATTCAGTATTCCAGGAAGCGGTACCACAGCCATATTATTGGGTGGTTTAACACTTCTTGGCCTGCAAGCTGGCCCAACTATGGTAACCACTGACCTTCCAGTGACCCTTTCCATTATTTGGACTCTTGTACTTGCTAATATCTTTGGAGCTGCTGCCTGTATTTTTTTAAGTAAATATATTGCTAAATTATGTATGATACCAGCAACGAAATTGGTTCCATTTCTGCTCATTGTCTTAGTAATTGGTGCTTATCAAAGTTCAAGGCATATCGGTGATTTGATTGCTTTTATCATAATCGGTTTGTTTGGCTGGGTTATGAAGAGACTTGATTGGCCAAGAGCTCCTTTCTTAATTGGTTTTGTCCTCTCCATATCCGCAGAAAGGTACTTGTGGATTTCCATGTCAAGATATGGATTTGAATGGCTATTAAGACCAACGGTTATAGTTTTGGTAGTGATTATTATTGCTCTAGTATTTGGAGGAATTTGGCTGACCAAAACAAGTAAAAAGTCACAGGAAACGGGAGGGATCTCATTTTGAAAAACTCACTAAGAGATGTCCATTATTCGTTAATATTTTCAGTTTTTCTTTTTCTCTTATTTTCATATGGAGCCTTGGAATCTAGCAGTTTTAGTAAATTAGCTAAATTCTTTCCATTATATATTGCGATTGCAGGTGTTGTTCTTACCCTAATTCTGGTCATAGTGAACATCGTTAAAGTTGTAAAAGAAAAGGAAAAGAAAGCAGATCAATCTGGGGACCAAACGGGTGAAAAAGAGGGTTCCAATTTAAAGTACATGCTTTGGATTATAGGATACGTCTTTTTGATCTGGTTAATCGGATTTTTAGCTGCAACCACCTTATTCTTAATATTGTTCCTGCATATTGAATCGAAATTTAAAACTTTATATATTGCGCTTTCACTTGTCCTTACTCATGGAGTGATCTTTGTATTTTCAAATGCCATTAATTTGTATTGGCCGGCTGGAATTTTTCCATTATGGCCATTTTAAATCGATTCACGAAAGGTGGAGGAATATGAGTAATATCATAAAGATACCGTGTGCCTATATGCGTGGAGGAACCAGTAAGGGACTAGTGGTCAAAGAAGACGATTTGCCTGAGGCAGGTCCTTTACGAGATCAAATTTTGTTGCGAATATTTGGGAGTCCAGATAAAAGACAGACTGATGGTATTGGGGGAGCTACATCTTTAACCAGTAAGCTTTGTATCGTGGGAAAGCCATCGATACCTGAAGCTCATATTAATTATACATTCGGTCAAGTCAGTATTGATAAACCCACAATTGACTATAAGCCTACGTGCGGCAACATGTCTACATGTGTTGGCCTATATGCTGCAGAAGAGGGATATGTTGAACTGACAGAACCAATCACGACCGTAAAAATTTATAACACCAATATTCAAAAGATCATCGAAGTGGATATCCAGGTGAAAGACGGAAAAATCCAGTATAATGGAGATTTTAGAATTGCAGGGGTTCCAGGGACTTCCTCAAAAATGACGGTCAATTTTATAGACTCTGGCGGCTCTATAACTGGAAAGCTCCTTCCGACTGGCAATGTAAAGGATATTGTAACGCTAGAGGATGGCCGTCACTTTGTGATTTCGGTTATTGATTGTGCCAACTTAGTGGTATTTGTAGATGCTGCCCAATTAAATATAAGCGGTACCGAAGTGGGGGAAGAGTTCCATCAAGAGGATTTGGCAAATACGATAGAAGCGATACGAGTCGAAGTGGGTTATCAATTACAACTTTTCACCGACAAAAGCAAAGTGTCACCAGCCTCTCACGCTTTACCGAAAATCACACTAGTAGCAAAACCGCAAACATATACAACGAAAAATGGTGAGGTCATCGAAGCAAAAGATATTGATTTAGTTGGCAGATATATTTCCATGGGTATTTTACACCAAGCATTTGCAGTAAGCGGTGGTTGTGCAGCAGCTGCAGCAGCTCAAATACCTGGGTCTGTTGTGAATCAGCTATTAAACGGAGTTAAAAAAGAATCTATCCTTATTGGTCATCCTACCGGAATTATAAATGTAGAGGCCATGGTTCAAGGCAGTGAAGGAAACTATACGGTTAAAAGAGCAGCTATTGGCCGAACAGCGAGAAGAATCATGGACGGATATGCATATGTCCACGCGGTACACAGCTTACAATCAATAAAGAATCACGCTTAACGACCAGAACTGATAGACGGCTTGATGACGGGAGGAGAAACATGGAAACACAGATATACGATAGAGTTCTTCAAACTCATTATATAGATATGGGGAAAAAGGCTTTAATGGAAACAGGGGTTTCACATGAGCATGCAGAAATACAAATGCAGTCTTTGTTAGAAAGTGATCTTCGCGGCGTTTTTTCCCACGGCATATTTAGGCTCCCTCGATATTTGGAGCAGCTTAAGAATAAATATATTAATCCGTCTCCGAATATCAGAAATTTCAAAAGAAATGAAATAATTGAAGTTTTAGATGGAGATCATGGACTCGGCGCTATTGTTGGCACAGTTGCAATGAGAAAAGCTATCGAGAAATCCAAAAAAGTTGGAGTAGGAGTAGTGGCGTGCAGGAAGAGCAACCATTTTGGGACTGCAGCCTACTACGCTGAAATGGCTTCAAGTGAAAATCAAATTGGAATCGTACTTACGAATAGCTCTCCAATCATTGCTCCAACGGGAAGCATAAGGCCATTAATTGGGAATAACCCTTGGTCTATCTCTGTTCCGACGAAAGGAAAGCCGATTACATTAGATTTAGCCAATACGATTGTTGCGAAAGGAAAGTTACGAATTGCCATGCAAAATGGTGAGTCAATCCCGCTTGGTTGGGCTCTCGACCAAAACGGAAAACCAACAACTGATCCTAAAGAGGCATTAAAGGGTGTTGTTCTGCCTATAGGGGAATATAAGGGATACGGAATAGCCCTAATGGTAGAGATTTTGGCAGGGATTATAACCGGGGCGGATTTTAGTGTGAACATGGTAGACCATGATGCTGAGGGGAAACGAAATGTTGGCCACTTATTTATAAGCTTAAATCTGGAGCATTTCATGGAAATCACTGAATATTACTCAAGAATCGAGGAACTGATCGACCTCATTAAAACGTCTCCAACTTTAAAGAACGATGGGGTCTTCCTTCCAGGGGAAAAAGAATGGAACAACAAGTCGAGTCAATTGGATGAATATGTAACTCTTCCGGAGAAAAGTTTTCAAGTATTTAACCAACTTTTTCATCATTACGCAGAAAGATGAGGAAAAAAGATGAAATCATTGATTGAGGAATTTAAAGAACTGCCGACAACTTGCATTTCCGATGCTCTGAATGGGCTAACCAATATGGATCCAGCAATCAAACCGGTAAAAGCGAATGTAAAAGTAGCAGGTAGAGCTTATACGGTTAAGGTTCGAGCAGGCGATAACTATATGGTTTTAAAAGGGATAAGTGAACTGTCACCTGGAGACGTGTTAGTAATCGACGCAAAGGGGTATCTCCATAATGCGTCATGTGGTGATTTCGTGGGTGAATTAGCAAAGGTAATGGGAGCCGCAGGAATCGTAATTGATGGTGTAGTACGGGACTTAGCTGGTATAAAAAAATTGGAGTTTCCTGTCTTTTGCCGCGGGAACACCGTTGCAGCGAGTGACAAAGCGGGGACTGGTGAAACAGGTGTCGCGATTTCGTGTGGAGGTACACCTGTTAAACCAGGAGATATGATTGTTGGCGATGAAGACGGAGTAGTGGTGATCCCAAGGGAGACAGAAAATGAGGTGCTCCAAAAAGCCAAGGAAAAACTGGCTAAAGATATAGAACGTGAAAAAAAGGTACTGGTTAGCAGAGAGGCAGCTGCCGAGTACCTCCGAGAAGTGTTAAACAAGGGGTAGTGAAGAGAAGAGGCTTTCCCAAAAGGTCGTTGAAAAACGACTATTTAGTGGCCAGCCTTCGTTGTTCATACTTAATTTTTCAACTCTGTTGATTGGAGCGGAAGGCGCGAAGACTCATTTCCACTGCCTCACAGAAAAGATTTTACTCATTTTATCAAGTAGCAGTGGAAAGTGGGAGTACGGGACAGGGGAGACCCCGCAGGAGAGAAGCGACGAGGAGGCTCTCCGTACCGCCCGCGGAAAGCGCCTGGAGAGGAAATCAACAGACATGTTTAGTAGACCAATCATAAAAAAGGGGGTACCCCTAAAAGTTATACTTTTGGGACAGCCTCTTTCCTATGATTAAACGCCTTCTTGTTTGATACTCTTAATAAAATCAATAAACGCACGGATCATTGTCAACTCAAGTGACGAATTGCGGTAAATGACCCAAGTGTCCCTGAGAATTTCCTTCTGATCACGAGTCGTTAGATTGATTTGATATAGTATATCGTCTTCTGTTAAACAAGCTTTTGGAACAATGGCATACCCAAGACCATTTTTCACCATTTCTTTACATGTATCAATCCGATCTACTCTCATCGTGATGAATGGAGGCTGGGTAAAATTCTCTTCCCACCAATTGTTAATGACACTCTGTAAGGAAGGTTCAGTTTCATAGTGAATACGAGGCAAAGCAGGGAGACTATTACTATCAATTTCTGATTTCGATACGATACAGACAGGTTCTTGTGCTAATAATAGTTTCTGCTCTTTCCAGTTATTATTTCCTCTTATAATTCCGATGTGGAATTCTTCTTTATAAACAAGATCAGTAATCTCGGAGCTGAAGCCTGTGATTAAATGAAACTTGATATCGGGATACTTTGTTAAAAAATTGGATAGCAACGGGGGAAGATTATAGCGTGCAAAATTTCGCGATACACCAAGCCTAAGAGTTCCCTGAACTTTGTTTTCCATACTTTCAACGATTTCTTTGGTCATTCTTAATTTGTTGAGCATATCAACAGCATATTTGGCTAAATATTCCCCTTGTCCCGTGAACTCAACACCTTTATTACTTCGATGAACAATTTTGGTATTAAATTCAGTCTCTAATTGTTGAAGTCTATAGGTGAGGGCTGGCTGTGAAACATGAAGTACCTGAGCTGCCTTTGACATGTTTTTCTCTTCATAAATCGTTTTTAAGATAAGCCAATCTCGGTCTTCCATGGTGGTTCTCCCCTCAAATCATGAATGTTATATAATTGATAGAAAATTAAATTTATTTCATTATACTATAGGAGTTGATTTCATGAAAACGGTTATCTTAGATGACTGGAATAGAGTGTATGAAAACCATCCTCGATTAGAACGATTAAAAGCTTTGGGTGAAGTGGTTTTATACCATGATCGAGCTCGGAGTGAAGAAGAGCTAATTGATAGATTAAAAGATGCGGATATTGTGATTCCCATTCGTGAGAGAAGCAAGTTTACGAGAAAAGTCATTGAGAGCCTTCCTAAACTCAAATTAATCGCACAAACAGGAACAGGAATAGCTCATATTGATACAGATGCAGCCAAGCAAAGGAATCTTCCGATTGCTGTGACTCCAGGGGGTTCTACAGATTCTGTCGCTGAACTCACCTTTGCTCTCATGCTTGCCTGTGTGAAACGAATCCCCTATGGTCAGGAAAGAATGAAACAAGGGGATTGGCCACCGCTTATTGGCGGTGAGCTAAAAGGGAAGAAACTAGGTATTATTGGTTTAGGAAAAATTGGCAGTGAAGTAGCAAGGCGGGCAAAAGCCTTTAAGATGGAGGTAAGTAGCTGGGGCCCAACACTGACACCTGAACGGGCTGCTGAACAAGACATTCAGTATATGTCATTAGAAGATTTATTGAAGGAAACTGATGTAATCTCATTACATGTCCGGCTTGTACCACAAACCACTCATTTATTAACAAAGGAACACTTTAAACTCATGAAGAAAACAAGCATTTTGATCAATACCTCTCGTGGAAAAGTCGTCAATGAAGCTGATTTGATATGGGCTTTAGAGAATGGCGAAATCGGAGGAGCTGGATTAGATGTATTTGAAAAGGAACCAATCGCACCTGATAATCCTTTTCTTACATTGGAAAACGTCGTTTTAACACCGCATATTGGCTGGGTTTCTGCAGAAGTATTTGACCGGTTTTTAACCCTTTGTGTTGAAAATATCCTTCAATTTTCTGAAGGGAATCCAAAAAATTTGAAGCAATTATAAAAGTTTTTTATGACATATTATAGTATTTTTGTAATTTATCTTATAAACAATAAAAACTATAATAAAAATTAAGAATAATAAAACATCTCTTTTAAAGGGGGAGCTTATATGTCAGATAAAAACTTTGAATATGATGTTGTAGTAGTTGGGGCTGGGAATGCAGCTTTATGTGCAGCGATATCAGCACATGAACAAGGAAGCAAGGTGCTTGTTTTAGAGAAAGGACCACGTGAAAAACGAGGCGGGAACTCATTTTTTACCGACGGAGCGATTCGGTTTGCATTTAGCGGATTAGAAGCGATTCGTAAAATAATACCTAGTATTACAGATGAAGAAGCAGCGAAGATTGAAATTCCGCCTTATAGTGAAGATACGTATTATGGTGATTTAATGAGGGTCACAGATAATAGAAGTAATCCGGGACTAGCAAGACAATTAGTTTCAAAATCCTACCAAACGATTAAATGGATGAAAGATCATGGAGTGGAATTTGAACTAATCTATGATAATCAGTCATTCGAAAAAGATGGAAAACGTCACTTCTGGGGAGGCTTACCAGTTAAAACGGTTAATAAGGGAGTCGGACTCATCGCTTCTCTCAATTATCGGGTTCAGCAGCTAGGAATAGATGTATGGTATGAATCACCTGCAGTGAAGCTGATAAAAGAGGATGACAAAATTACTGGTATCGTCGTTAAAAAAGGTGAGAATGAAGTTAGTGTAACAACGAAAAGTGTTGTGCTTGCCTGCGGAGGTTTTGAAGCCAATAAAAAGTGGCGTGGCGAGTACTTAGGATCAGAGTGGGAAGCTGCTATTGTCAGAGGAACTGAATTTAACACAGGTGACGGCTTGTCAATGGCACTGGAAGCAGGTGCACAAAAGTTTGGTCAATGGTCCGGTTGTCACTCTGTTGGTACGGATCTCAATGCACCAAAGGTTGGGGATTTCACGAAACCGGGTGATATTTTTAAGAAGCATTCTTACCCTCTGGGAATTATGGTCAATAAGGAAGGAAAGCGCTTTGTAGATGAAGGAGCTGATTTCAGAAACTATACGTATGCCAAGTACGGACGTGAAGTTTTAAAGCAGCCTGATCATATGGCCATTCAAATTTATGATTCTCAAGTGCGCCATATGCTTCGCAAAGAATACGACCTCGAAGAAGCAACGGTTGTTCAAGCAGATACTTTAGAGGAATTAGCGGAAAAATTACCGGTCAATAAAAAGCAATTCTTGCAGACGATTAAGGAATACAACACAGCGGTTCAAGATACACCTTACTTTCCGAATGAGAAAGATGGAAAGTGTACAGTAGGAATCACACCGCCAAAATCAAACTGGGCCTTACGAATTGAAAAAGGACCTTTTTATGCGTACCCGATCACTTGTGGAATCACCTTTTCATTTGGAGCATTGCATGTTAGTCCAGGTGGAGAAGTGTTAGACGAACAAGGTTCACCAATAAAAGGATTGTTTGCAGCTGGTGAGATGGTTGGAGGTATTTTTTATGATAACTATCCAGGCGGTTCCGGTTTAATGTCTGGAGCCGTATTTGGAAAAATAGCGGGTGCATCGGCAGCTGCTTATGTTCACCAGCCAGATCAACAAGGAAGCGGGGTAAGTTAATGGGAAAATACGTCTTAGGTGTCATGAAAGGAGATGGCATCGGGCCGGAGATTGTGACGGAAACCGTCAAGGTGTTACATGCCGTTGAAGCAGCAATAGATGGGCTGGAGTTTGACTGCAAGGAACTTCCTATCGGATTAGATGCATATGAAACAATGGGATCAACCCTGCCAGAACAAACGATTAATGCACTTAAAAAATGTGATGCAGGCATTCTTGGTCCTTTGACAACCCATAGTTATGAAAAAGATAATCCTCATACAGTCAATGCGAGCGGTGCATTAAGAAGGAAATTTGATTTATACGCAAATATCCGTCCGGCACGAAACTTTCCTGGGGTCAAAACAAGATACGATGGGATTGATCTTGTCGTTGTCCGGGAAAATACAGAGGGCATGTATGCAGATCGTAATTTATATTATGGGAATGGAGAAATTATGCCAGATCCTGATACCGTCCTTTCTTTCCGTGTTGTAACGAGAAAAGGAAGTGAAAGAATTTCCAAAATTGGGCTCGAACTCGCCAACGCACGCAAGAAAAAATACGCAAGCTTGGTCCACAAAATGAATGTATTAGACAAAGGCTGCGGCCTATTTGTAAATAGTGCCAAAAAGGTTGCCAATCATTATCCTGAAGTCAAAATAGATGACTATCACATTGATGCCTTTGCTTTACATCTGGTTCAACGGCCAGAAGATTTTGATGTCATCATTACAACCAATATGTTTGGCGATATTTTATCTGATTTAACCGCTGGCTTAGTGGGCGGGCTTGGTCTAGCACCTGGACTCAATCTGGGTGACGACTTTATGATCGCACAAGCCACTCACGGATCGGCACCAACGATCGCCGGACAAAGCATCGCGAACCCTACGGCAGAAATATTATCAGCGAAAATGATGCTGGAATGGCTGGGAATCAGACACCAAGATGAAAAAGCTGCCCAAGCGGCAAACTTGATAGAAGAAGCTGTCGAACAGGTTCTACTGCAAGGCATCAAAACACCTGATTTAGGCGGGAATGCTTCTACTTCTGAGTATGGAGATGCACTTGTGCATTATATAAAGGAAAAGGCTGTAAGTGTTCAGGGATCTTCCTTGAAATAGGGAAGAGAAAGTAATTTAAGGACCATCTTCTAAACAGAGTAGATAATTATGCTCAGGTAGGTGGTCCTTTTAGCGGGGAGGAAAGCAGTGTGATAACAAATCGGTCAAAATGGATGATCTTTAGTTCTGCGCTGGTAATTTTTTTCTCCCTATTTTTTCTTTTACAAGATGTAGAGTGGCCAATTAGAATCTCGTTATCTATTATGCTGGCAAGTGTTCCTTTATGGATTTTTGAACCAATCCCCTTTGCGCAGATTGCTTTACTATTGCTATGTTTATTTTTGGTTTTTGATGTAGCAGAAGCAGATCTAGCCTTAAGTGGGTTTGCTAGTCTTGCTTTATTTTTAATTGTGGCAGGCTTAATGATTGGAAAAGCAGTCAACGAAACAAATCTTGGCAGAAGAATCGCCATGTGGTTTTTATTGAAATTATGCAGACTGAAAAATGGTCTGCTTATTGGCGTTATCCTGATTCAGCAGGTTTTAGCTCTATTTATCCCTACTCCAAGCATTAGAACGGCTTTATTGCTTCCGATTCTGGAAAGTCTGTTTAAAGATCTCCCTCCACAATCAACGAATTTACAAAAGCAAGTGATGCTAGGTCTTGCCTTTGCTGCAAATGTAAGCGCGATTTGTTACCTGCCTGCAGGAATGGTAAATGTCATTACAATCGAATACATTAATCAATATACAAGCTATGAGGTTTCATACGGTCTTTGGTTCTTAGTGATGTTACCAATCTGGGTGTTGATGCTTCCCTTGATCTACTTTTCAGTCACGAAAACGATACGTGTTGATCATTATCCGGATAAGCTCTTTGAAGAAAAAATCCAAAGACTAAAAGAACAACTGCCGCCACTCGACACGAAAGAAAAGAAGAGTATAGCGATTCTATTAGTGGTGGTGTTGCTTTGGGTAACCGAATCGTTCCACGGTATCCACCCTGCATTTACCGCTGTTATTGGTGCTGTATTGCTTTCTTTACCGAAGGTCGGTGTAATCAGCTGGAATAAAATCGTGCAAATCAACATGGATGTTTTTTTCATTATTGGCGCCACGTTTTCAATAGGAAATATTTTAAATCAAAGCGGAACAGCCACCTACTTAGGAAATTTAATCACGAACTTACATTTCATTGAACAAATTAAAAATCCATGGATCTTCATCATTCTGCTCATTCTGTTTGTCCATTTCTATCATATAATTATCACCAATATCGGAACTGCGGCCGTTACGTTATTTCCAATTGTTCTAACGGTTGCTCCCGTATTAAATATAGACCCAGTTCATGCAACATTATTGTCAGGGGTTACGTTAGTCTTCGGATTCATTTTTGTAATTGGCACACTGCCGAATTTACTGGTCCAAAGTACGAAGATTGTGTCACAGAAGGATTTTATTGTACCGGGAGTTCTATTAACCTTTTTCTCTCTCTTTCTTACAGCCATTATTTCAATTTTTTGGTGGCCGTATTTAATAACATAAGAATATACAAAGTATATAGACTCTTACGGAAAACCATTCAAGATCAATGCAAAAAAATGATTTTGTCGATGATTGTAAAAGGTTTTTTTATATTAAAATGCTCCTTAAAAAAAAGCCGATTGTCCTTTATACAAGAACAACCGGCTTTTCGTTATTATTTTTTAGTTTTCATCGGAAAGAACCAGTTCTCATCGTTTAGTTAGCTCCAATTTATCATATCCCAAGCTGCATTACTGGATTTTATAGCAAGCACTGTTTATGATTGTTCAAGAGGTCCGCTAACATCTTACAGAGGGGATATTGAACGATGACAACCATTGCTCGAGATTTAAATGCAGAACATAGTCTGACCCAATCAGAGAAAAAGAAGATCATTTTTTTGATTTGTTCAGTCTTATTATTTTCGGTTATGAATGGAACCATGTTCATGATTGCTATACCCGATATTGCTGCATCGTTTTCGCTTTTACCCTCACAAGTAAGCTGGGTGGTAACGGGCTATATCATTCTATATGCCATCGGGGCATTAATGTATGGAAAATTAGCTGATATTTATCCTTTGAAAACAATATTGACGATTGGCCTATGTCTATTTGCGACTGGTTCTATTGCTGGATTTTTTGCACCGAATTTTTTGATGGTCGTATTTGCACGTATGATACAAGCGACAGGCGCAGCTTCCATCATTGCCTTAGTGTTTATTGTTCCATCGAGGTACTTCCCAGAAGAGAAGGGACGAGTTTTAGGCATTGTGTCAAGTACGATGGCGTTTGCCTCTGGAATCGGACCAGTCATCGGCGGGTTGATTGCCGGAGCACTAAATTGGCAATTTTTATTTCTCATTTCAGCTTTCGTACTATTAACGATTCCGTTTTTCGGAAGGTTTCTTCCTAAAGAGGAGAAACAAGAAGGAAAAGTAGACCTACTAGGTGCTCTTTTAATCGCTATCGCAGTCGCCGCCTTGATTCTTTTTATTACCTTGTTTGTTTGGTGGTACATCATCATTAGTTTTGTATTTTTTGGCTTGTTCACCTGGCGAATCTTCCATAGTGACAATCCGTTCATCCGTCCTGATATGTTCCGTAATGCTCCCTATCGAACCACTATTTTTGCTGGTTTTCTTGCCATTATGACCATGTTTGGCATGATGTTTATGCTTCCTCTTTTGTTAAGTGAAGTGAATGACCTAAATACACTATTCATTGGTCTCACCTTATTTCCAGGAGCCATGGCTGCGGCTTTTACGGGGAGATTTGCGGGTAGCCTGGCTGACCAACGAGGAGGTAAGCAAGTAGCTTATATCGCGATGGCCCTTATGATAGCAGGCTTCCTTCTGCTTTCGACCTTTATTGGCAGTCCTGCTTGGGTAATCAGTCTAGTCGTCATCATCAGCTATATGGCTTTTCCATTTCTCCAAACAGCCACGGCCAGTTTAATATCAGCTGTGCTGCCTCGAAATGAAATAGGCGTAGGGATGGGAATCTATAACTTATTTAATTTCATGTCGGGTGCATTCGGCAGTGCAGTCATTGGGAAAGTATTAGATTACGAGAGTGGAGTTAGGTTGAACCCGATATCAGCAGCTGATGGTCATGCTGCCATATACAGTAACGTATTTATAGGGTTAGCTGTGTTGACAATTTTGAATGTTAGTTATTTTTATTTAAGCTTTAAAAGGATTAAAGTTTAAAAGAAATTCTTAACCAGTGATCCTTTTACTTATTTAATTGAATTTATATTTGAAGACGATCAGGTGAGAGGACTTGCATTTTCAGGGAATCGGGCTAAACATATAGAGCTTGTGAAGGATAAAAAATAATAGATTTGTAAAGAGTCCCGGTCAATTAGCCGGGACTATTTTTAAAAATGATTAAAGGTGGTTATTATTATATCATTCCCCGGGGAAGCGCAAATTTTGACAAGTTTACTATTCATTCTACTTCAATGCAGAAATTTGTCGATTGTGTTTTTTGATAGTAAACTTTTTAGTTCAGTAAACAGGAAAAAATATAAACAAGATATGATTGCAAAATAATGATTCAAGTCTAGTGGGGATGAAGAAGAAAAATATTGATAAGTGTGGACTACCTTGATAATTTCGAAGTGGTCTTTTTTGCCTATAACCCAATATTATGAAATTTTGGAGGATTTTCTCTGAAACTGTCGAATTGATAATTTAACAGTTGATAAATATTGATAAATAACCATTCCTATAATAGTTGGTTTCTGCAATTCATTAGTGAGTGTTACTAAAGGGGATAAGATAAAAATTATTTCTAGAAAAAGGAGGGTAAGACATGGAAGGTCAGGATGATAAAAAGCTATGGAAATTAATTGCTCCCATCATTTTAATATTAATCTTTTTTTTAATAAAAGAAATATGGGGTTCCGAGATACTTTTGTTTTTTCAAGAAAATAAATGGATGTTGTTATTTGGATTTATAACGATTATTTTATACATAAGTTGGCTATTTCCTTTCTTTTTCATAAAACACAAGCAAAATTTAAGACGTACTTGGTATTGTTTGTTTATTCTTGGAATTGTTTTAATTATTAATGATAATGGCTTTGATGAGACACAATGGCAAAGGTATGCTCTCCTAGCTGGTATGTTTATTTTTGTTGATTTAGCTCTTTTTCTTACTCCAAATATAAAAAGGATTGCTGGAACAGAGATTGAAAGTATTAATGAAATGGAAAATATTAATGAGGAAATGAAAAAAGCTATTATCCAGACGAAAAGTAGGAGTAAACAATTTACTTCCATTTTGGACAGTATCGCAACATCTCCTTTTGGATCGCAAGAATGGAATGAAATTGAAGAATATCGTGTTTCTTTAGAAGCCTTTTTGTATTCATACGGGGAAATGTGTAGACAGGATATTACAGTATTACGGAAAGAAAATGATTTAGAATTTTTGTCAGAATTAGGAACAAGTATTGGGATTGAATTGATTGAAGAGCAGTTCAATCAATTAAACGAAGAATGTATAGTGCAAATCAATAATTACATTGTTTTAATACCATTAACTAAGCTATTACATCCTGTAGTCATTGTAATTGAATCTCAAAAAGACCCAGTTCTACAAATTGATTTTGATAATATTGTAAATTTATCAGTCATACATTCATGGTATAAAAAGTCTGCCATTCAAACTGAAAATGTAGTAGCGCAAGAACAAGTTTGATATAATGAAAGTATAAAGGAAAGGAGTGAGATGTAGTGGGTAATGAAGTACATACTATTACAGTAGCCACTGGAAGAGTTGGACGTACCATGAGAGTAAGGTCTCCTTTTATTATTAAGAAGACTACAACATCTCTTCCGCAAATTCCTACAGCATTGCATACAGCAGAATTATTTAAAAAGAGTGATGAAGCTGTTAATCATTTAAAATACAGAAAAATAGTAAAAGGTGTTTAATTATTAGCCAGTGATTTTCCTGTCTTTTTGATTAGATAAAGTATATTTTGCCCATACAGTTAGTATTGTTTAATACTCAAAGGTATGGGAGGGAACAACATGCAATCAAAGAAAAGGAAAAGTCCATTTATTTTTGATAAGCCTTCTGGTAAATTGCCAAAATACGATAAAGATAACGATATCCTGTTAGATTTACATACCAAAATGAAAAGACAAATCGAAAAAATACGTACTAAATTTTCTGCTCGCTAATTTTTTCGATGTTGTTATCAAAAGATATGGAAGTACCTACCCAATCCTTTTCGAGGGGAGGTTAGGTATTTTTTTATAAATAAGAAACCCCTAGTCTTGACAAGGAGTCCAATAATCTTTCAGAGTAATATTTAAAAAACTCCCCAAAAGGCAAAAATAATACAAAGACGGTACGCAAATCACTACGTACCGTCTTTTCTTTGATTTAATGATTAAAAATCATAGTTATCTATATTATCCTTCGTAAAGATGACTCGCTCTGGCAGTAAGATAATCCCGCTATCGTCAGCAGTGTAATCATATCCTTGGATCGTGTTTGGCTCGATCTTAACTTTTCCGATTCCTGGGACCTCAAATTCGTCTCCGACTTTAAGGTCTTTTCCTTCTGCTGTCATTAAGTAGGCAACATAGGCTGCAAGGGCGCCTTGTTGTGTGACATCCCATAGACCGAATTGCTTAACAGTGTCTCGTTTTACATAATCTCTCATTACGTTTGGAGTAGAGAAGCCCGTAATGACAACTTCTCCATCTTTACCAAGGTTTTCGGCTGCTTGCGCCATCGCCGGTAAGGCAGTCGCATCTGGACAAATAATGGCATCTATGTCTGGATAGGTGTTTAAAATACTTTCACCAACCGATAGAGATTTTTGCGCATCATTTTCTCCAAATTGTGTGGTGACAATTTCCCAGCCCGGATAATCAGCCGCAATCATTTCTTTTGCTTTTGTGACCCATTGGTTTTGGTCGGTAACGGTTGGACTGGAGTAGAAGAAGGCTACCTTTCCTTCATCGCCGATTTGATCAGCTGTCATTTTAATTAAGAGCTCTGCTAATTGTTCAGGTGTTCCTTGGTTAATATAGAAGGAACGGTCTTCCGGGTTTACATCTGAATCCCATGTTAAAACTTTAATTCCCTTGTCTTTCGCACGCTGCAGAGCCTGGCTTAAACCATCGACTGAAACAGAGGATACCATGATTGCATCATAGCCTTGGTTGACAAAGTTATTAATAAACTGGACTTGACCGGCCACTGTCGCTTCAGTCGGTCCGTCATATTTTAGCTGAACCCCTAAAGAATCAGCCATTTTTTTGGCTCCTTGGCCGCCTGAAGTAAAGAATCCGACCCCCGTAAGCTTTGGAATAAAGGCAAGTTTAATGTCCTCTTTGCTTTTTTGACCGCCGCTGCTGCAAGCTGCTAACGCTAAGATTAAAACAAGCGATAATACCAATAAACCAATGACTCTTATACGTTTCATTTTGAAGGACCCCCTTATTTTTTTAAAACAAGATGACGATTTTTGGAACGGAGGATCGAGTGCCAATTAGAATCTCGCAAGCATACAGAAATAATGAGGATGGAACCGATCACGACACTGATATGCTGGCTTGATAGACCAGCCATCTGCAGACCGTATTGCATAATGCCAATAAAAATACTTGCAATCGCAGTCCCTAACACACTTCCTTTCCCGCCAAAGATCGATGTACCTCCTAACACAACCGCAGTAATGACTGGCAAAACCGCTTCAGCTCCTAAATCTGACCGTGCAGAACTAAAGTAGGATGTAAGGATGATACCGCCAATACCACCTCCAAGACTTGATAGCATGTAGGTACTCATCAGGGTCCATTTGGTATGGACCCCGCTATACCTAGCGGCTTTTATATTAATCCCCACCAAAAACACTTGACGTCCATACCGTGTATAGTGGAGTAAACCACCGAAAAGGAAGATACATAAAATCAGGATCAATAGCGGATTCGGGATCCCTAATAATTGCCCATTCGCAATTTCGACAAATGGGTTTGGAAATCCACTAATTCCTTCATATCCGGAAGCACTAGATCCGCCCGAAATAACGAGAGCAATTCCAGAAAACAAGAACATTCCGCCTAACGTGACAACAAGGGGCTGTACATTGGTATAAGCGACTAAAAGACCATTTACGCTTCCTGCTAAAATCGCAGCCACAATCGCGATGAGAGCCGCAAACCATACCGAAAACCCATTCATCCAGAGAACGCCGCAGACAATCGAGGTCAATCCCATGATTGAACCAACAGAAACGTCAATGCCTCCTGTAATAATCACAAAAGTCATCGGAATCGCAGCTAAAGCAATATAGGCAAAGTCATTCATACTGTAAAGCAAGTTACTTATGTTCAAGAAACCAGGTGAGATGATGCCAAACAGGATGCACTCCAGCAGAATCAAACAAGCTAAAGCGGATTCCCACCTAATGAGTGGCTTTATTTTGCTCATCTGGCTTAGCACCTCCTGTTATTAAAGAAGCAGCATCATCAAGAATCTCAGTTTGACGTTTTTTAAAGCTATAGTTTTTAAGGAATCTCTGAAACTTCGAATCTCCAACCACAATCAGTAAAAGCAGGAACCCGGATATGGCATTATTCCAGTAAGCTGGTATTTTCAAATAGATGAGGGAGTTGCTGATTACGGTAAAGAACAAAGCTCCTAACCCAGCACCAATCACACTGCCGACCCCGCCTGTTAAACTGACCCCGCCCAAAACCGTTGCGGCAATTACCTGGAGCTCGAGCCCGGTTCCAGTCTGATTCGGGACAAACCCTATATTCATCACAAAGACTAAACCGGCAATCGAAGCAGAAATCCCTGAAAGGATAAATGCTAAGACGGTCACTCTTTGAACCGGAATTCCTACTAACCTAGCTCCCTCGACATTGTCACCCACCGCGTAAAAATACCGTCCAAATCTTGTGCGAGTGAGCCATATATGAGAAAGGACTAAGAGGATCAGGACGATCCAAACCGGAAAGTTCATTCCTAAAAACTTTAAACCAGATAATTGTTTATAAAAGTTTGGGATATCTTCAATCCACATTCCTTTTGTGTAAATCAGCATCGTACCTCGAATCACACCTAGCATCCCAAGTGTCATAATGATCGAAGGAATGTTGAAATAGGATACTCCCACTCCATTTAAGAAGCCGACAACTGTTCCAACTAATAGAACAATCGGGACGACAAGCCAAACATTCATGCCAGCTGTTAATAAAACCCCGCAGACCGCTGCAGAAAGACCCATCACCGATCCAACCGAAACATCAATATTAGAAGTAAATAGTACAAACGACTGGCCAATCGCCATCACGACGAGAATGACACTGGCCTTGATTAATATGGTGATCGAATTTCCAGCAAGAAACTCCTGATTGAATGCTCCTACAAAGAGAATATAAGCGACCATTAAAACAAGGATCGAGAGTTCTCTTGCTTTTAAAAATCGAACCAGCGCGGAAATCATGTCATCACCTCTTTACTTAAACCGAATGCGAAACGTGTGATTATGTCTGATTTGATATGTTCCTTCGCTAATGTTTGAACGACTTTTCCTTCATGCATGACCATGACACGATCACTTAAACTTTCGATTTCTTCCATGTCAGACGATATTAAAAGAACAGCTAAGCCGTTATTTTTCAATTCCTGAATGATCCGATAAATATCTTTTCTGGCACTGGCATCGATTCCTCTTGTCGGTTCATCGAGGATAATCACCTTTGGCGCAGCAGCTAAATATTTGGATAAAACCACTTTCTGTTGATTGCCGCCAGATAAATCCTTCAGCTCTTGATCAGTACTAGTTGCTTTGACTTGTAATTCCGAAACATACTTTTTGGCAAGCTTTTTTTCGTGATGAAAGGGCAGAAAGAATTTACTGAGACGATGAAGAATGGCAGAGGATATGTTGTTTTGAATAGAAGTCAGTGAGAAAATGCCGTTTTTATGGCGGTCCTCGGGGACATAAACGAGACCTTCGTTAATTCGCTGATGGATCGATAAATGCTCGATATTGGTCCCATGCAAGCAGATATCACCGTGATCTGTCGGGGTAAGCCCGAAAATCGCTTCAGCCAATTCAGTCCGGCCAGCACCAACAACACCTGCTATTCCCAGTATTTCTTTTGCATGAAGGGTGAAAGAAATGTCATTGAAACGCTTGCCAGAGAGGTGCTCTACTCTTAATACTTCTTCGTTTACAGCCTGATCATCGGTTAAACCCTTCTGTTCACTTTCTTCTTTTTCTTGATGAACAACCGTATTTTCAGGCATTAAACCGACCAGTAACCGATCATACGTAAATTCGGATACATGCCCTTGTGCCGAAATAATCCCATCTCTTAATACAGATACTTTATCGGCAAGCTGAAAAATTTCTGGCAGGCGATGCGTGATATAAAAGACGCCAATTCCTTCATCCTTAAGCTGTCTGATTGTTAGAAACAAGGAGTCGATTTCAGCAAATGTAAGGGTAGAGGTAGGCTCATCTAGGATCAGAATATCGGCTTCTCTTGCAAGACCGCGAATAATCTCAATTAATTGCTGTTCAGCAATCGATAAGGTGAGTGCGGTCTGCTGCAGATTCAACTTCCACCCAAGTTTTACGAGCAGCTTTTCAACCTTTTCCTTTAAACTTGCTTTTGAACCAGGAAGACCGATTGTAATATTTTCTTCTACTGTCATATTTGGAAAAATCAGCGGCTCCTGCGGGACAAGGTACACGCCAGCCAGATGAGCTTCATGGGCAGAAGAGAAGGCACACGGCTTCCCTTTAATTTTCATTACACCTTCATCAGCCTTATATAAGCCCGTAATAATCTTCATTAAGGTAGATTTACCAGCCCCGTTTCCGCCGACAATCGCATGAACTTCACCTCGATTTAGAGATAAAGAGACACCTTTTAGTACGGTATTTCCCGCGAAGTGCTTATACATTTGCTCTATTTGTAATAAAGGAGAAGATGGAAGACCCATTTCATATTCACCACCATGTTCAATACTGGTAAAGCGCTTACATTTGATCAAAAATTTCATACCTCGAAAAATGTGCAATAAGGAAGAAATGCTTGTTACTTATTTACACAGTTGGTTTATCATTTATTCTTATTATTTATTTAATTTTCAAAATTTTTAAAAATGAGTTCTTTTTGGCAATTTGCAGGGATATATTTTGGGTAAAAGCATGAACAAAAATTTACCGAGTGAACATTTTTTGAGGAGAGTCGAGCAAATGAATAGTGATATATATACAGAAAACATGCTGGTCAAAGTAGCCTGGTATTACTATAAAGAAAATTTAACGCAAAATGAGATTGCAGACTTGTTGGATTTATCACGAACAAAGGTTGTTCGGCTTTTGGAGCGAGCCAGAATCGAAGGAATCGTTCAGTTTCATATAAAAGGGCACAACACAAATGGTTTGTCCATTGAAAAAGATTTCAAGGAAACATTCTCTTTGCCAAACGCCTTTATCATTCCGACCCCCGTCAATAAAAGGGAATTAAGTGAGAGTTTATCCCGCGCAGCTGCGCAATACTTACAGCACAAGCTGCAGCCAAATGATCTGTTAGGGCTTGGCTGGGGGAGAGCTGTATCGAGAACGATTGATTATCTGACACTCGAGCCCGAAAGCAAAATATCAGTCGTGACACTAACAGGTGGAGTCAATTACTATCTGCATAACCGGAGGTCACAGGATGGCGGGATGGAGAGGTTTCATGACATTCATATCATTCCAGCCCCATTCCTCGCTTCCACAGAGGAAATGGCCGAAAGCTTCCTCTCTGAACCCTCGATTAAAGAGATTTTAGAGCTGGGATGCTTATCGAAATACATAGTGGTTGGGATTGGCGGCTTATCTCCTGATGCTACCATTATTCAAGAGGAAAAAATGACCTTAAATGAACTTACCTTTATCAAACAGCAAAATGCAGCAGGGGACATATTAGGCCAATTTTTTGACCGCAATGGTGAAGTTCTATCCCTGCCTCACCATAAACGGCTGATTGGCATGAATCTCAACAAACTCAAATCTCTAAACAATGTAATTGCGATTGCAGGGGGTGATCAAAAGATCGATGCAATCTATGGTGCCTTGAAGGGCGGCTATATTCACACGATGATTACGGATGAGACAACTGCTGTTTCTCTAATGAATATGGAGGTGAATTCGCAAAATGGAACACATTCTGGCATTTGATGCTGGGACAGGAAGTTTAAGAGCAGTCTTGTTTGACAAGGAAGGGAACCAAAAAGGCGTTTCTCAATATGAATGGTCGCACTTGTCTGATCAAAGATATCCAGGTTCGATGGATTTTGATTACGCTGCAAACTGGAGGCTTGTCGTCGAGTGCATCCACAACGTTCTTGATTCATCGGGAGTCGATCCGAAAGATATTATAGCGATTAGTGCAACAAGTATGAGAGAAGGCATTGTTTTATATGATCAAAACGGTCAAGAAATTTGGGCATGTGCCAACGTAGATGCACGTGCTTCAGAGGAAGTAAAAGCTTTAAAGGAAATAGATGAAAAGCTAGAAGAAAAAATATATGCGCTTTCCGGGCAAACCTTCGCTTTAGGGGCACTGCCAAGACTGTTATGGCAGAAAAATTATCAACGAGAAATCTATGAAAAAGCAAACTCGATTTCGATGATTAATGATTGGATTCTATTTAAATTATCGGGTCAATTACAGGTAGACCCGTCAAATGGCTGCACAAACATAGCTTGAAGGGAGGTGAATGAATGAAGAAAGTAAATGAGAACGAATTTGAATACCGATTTGGCGATAACGGTCCCAAATATTTAACAAAAGGCCCCAATGTGGACGTCGGTGTAGTTGTCTTAAAGCCAGGTCAGGATTTTCCGAATCACTACCATACAGAATGTGAAGAAATCTTTTACATTCTCGAAGGAGAGATTGATTTCTATATCAATTATGAAAGAGTTCCAGCGAAGCCCGGGGATATGATCCAGTGCCGGCCGCATGACTCTCATTACTTAATTAACAATTCCAATCAAAATTTTAAAGCTGTCTTCATCAAATCACCACATATCGGAAGAAATGACTCTGTCACGATTGATAAACCAGATTTAAATAAAGGAGTGAACCCATCATGAGCTGGGGATTTAAAAACCGTTTAAACAAAATATTACCAAATGGTAGAGCGGTCATGCTCGCAATTGACCATGGATATTTTTTAGGTCCGATTACAGGACTCGAGAAGCCTGGTGAAACCGTAAAGGAGCTTCTGCCTTATACGGATTCCTTATATTTAACAAGAGGAACGCTGGCTGCCTGTATCTCAGAGGATGAAGAAAAGCCAATGGTTCTACGTGTATCTGGCGGACCCACTGTATTAAACGATTTATCAAATGAAACGATTGTGACTTCAGTAAAAGAAGCCATCAGACATAATGTAGTGGGGGTAGGGGTATCAGTATTTGTGGGATCTAAAAATGAAACGCAGACTATTACCAATTTAGCTCATGTTGTAACGGATGCCCATGATTATGGAATTCCAGTTCTAGGAATCACTGCAGTGGGTCATGAATTAGAAAAAAGAGATGCTAGATTTCTAGCTTTAGCTTCAAGAGTTGTAGCGGAAATGGGTGCTGATATTGTCAAAACGTATTACTGTGAGAATTTTGAAAAGGTAACGAGCACATGTCCAGTCCCAATCGTCATCGCAGGCGGACCAAAGTTCGATACCATCCGTCAGGCACTCGAGATTACCTATAATGCGATGAACCAGGGAGCAGCAGGGGTGGATATGGGGCGTAACATTTGGCAATCGTCTCATCCAACTGCGATGATTAAGGCGATTCATGCGATTGTGAAGGATGGGTTTTCGGTGGATGAAGCTGTTGAATTGTATGAGGCTAGTGCGAATGTTAAGGTGTAGATTTAATAGGATATATAGGATATATAGGATATATAGTAGTACTTTATAACAATTTCAAATATTTAACTGCACCTCAATTGTTATAGACAAGTCTTACAATTTGGAGGAGCAATTTTTTGGTTACATTTGCAGCACAAGAAATAAATCAGTACTGTAAACAGATACCTTGATGGAATAGAAGGATAATTACGGTATTTGACCAAATAAATGAAGATAAAGTAACGATTGACACGTACACAAAAGGAGATCCGTCTGTAGACACGGACTTCCAGATAGCGCGTTATAAGGACGAAGCGTTAAAAGAATTCTTTGATTATTAAAAAGAAACAGGCCTATACGACAATTCCATCATCATTATGTACGGAGACCACTACGGCATCTCTGAAAACCATAACCGCTTGATGGAACAAGTCCTAGGCAAAGAAATCACACCATTTGATAATGCAACCTTGCAAGAGGTTCCATTGTTCATCCGAGTTCCAGGCATGGAAGGCGGCGTGAACCACACGTATGGAGGTCAAATCGACATCCTGCCAACACTTTTGCACTTACTCGGAATTGATTCAAAAGAATACGTCCAATTCGGAACAGACTTACTATCTGAAGAGCACAACCAGCTCATCCCATTCCGTAACGGCGATTTCGTCAGCCCAACCGTAACAGAGGTAGACGGCAAATTCTACGATTCAAAAACCGACGAGATCATCGAAGATCCTGCCAAAATCGAAGAAGCCAAACAATACCAAGAAATGGTCGAGCAAAAACTATCGATCTCTGACCAGGTCGTAAACGGAGACTTACTCCGATTCTACACACCTGAAGATTTTACGCCGGTTGACCGGTCACAGTATGACTACAACAATCCGAATAAGGATGAAGAAGAAGTCGTAACAGAACCATAATAAGAAAAGGACCGCCTTGGAAGAGATTTCGAGGTGGTTCTTTTTGTATTCATAAAAAGGTATTCTCTATGGGTATGACTTCTTAAGAAAACGTACAGTGGGAAAGATTTCTCCCACCAACAAGGGTATCATGCCCGCCTCTCCATTTAAAGCCAACATTCTCTATAGATTTTATAATCATTAAACGAAGATGTAATCTCTATATCTTTACTTAGGTTATATTGTAGTAAATCATACGTTTTTCCGGTGTATCTAACAACTGAAGCAGTTATTGTAGAAAAACCATAACTACCAATTGCTGGAATGCCAGATATGTGGGTATATGAATTAATTAGGTAAATAAAAAATGTTTTATCAACATTTTAAATGATATTATTTAATTCTTGTCCTTGGATCTGTATGAAAACAAGTCAATTTTGACCAGAAAATGAAAGTTATCGGACGGGGTGGATTCCAAGTCCCATACAGAACAAGTCATCTATTAAACTGGTTCAATTCTTTATTTCTTTATTAGGGATACGTCCAATTTTTTTCTTTGTATCTCAAAACTTTATATTAAAGATTTCACTATCCTATGCAATACTTTTTGTGTTCCATAAACTTCCTTTTGCTATCTATTGTTCTTTGTGTATCGTTTTGATAGGATCTAAACTGATGGATACCAAATTAAAATTAGGTGATTATATGTTAAATTATAAAATACCTTCGTTATTGAACCAAAAGAGGTTACCTAGCCATAAAAGTAATATATTGTCAACCATTAAAGAAAAGTATGGTTGGGAGACGTATGGGGATATAACGATAGAAGAATTAAAAAAATTATATAAGCAGCATATAGCTCATTTTTGGACTGTAATCAAATATTTATCCTTTCAGGGTGTTGGATTTTCAGGAAAGTTGCAGCGTTATCAATTTTTCAATGAAAATGGGAAAGGATACACACTGGTTTTTGATAAAAAAAATAAAAGTACTATTCTTGATTTTGAATATAAATATGCCTTTTTAAAGATACAGTTAGAACCATATGGGATTGCTGAAAAGTATGATTTACATCTGGTACCTTTGCATCATGTTATAAATGAACATATGAAGATTGAGGAAGTAATAACTTTCTTTCAATCAGAAGGGTTTGATGTACTTCCAGAAGAAACTTTAAATCAATCTGGAAACAACCTTAGCACACTATTAAATAGCACAGAAAAAGAAAAGTCAATAGAAAATGAATTGGTCTTTTCCGTTAAAGAGAAAACATATATACTTTCATCTGTTAAGCGGGATATGTCCCTTAAAGACGAAAGTATACCCGCTTCAAAAATCCTTAGAGTATTGAATAACTATGGGTATGAAAAAGTTGGAGACTTGCCAACTGATATGTCGTTTCTGTTAGATATTCCCAATGTCGCGCAAAGATCGGTTGAAAAGTTCTTTTTCACGATTGATAACAATTTGACTTTCAAAAAGGAAACTCCTACAAAAAAGAAAGTTCAAAATTTAAGTAGGATTTCGACTGAAAATAGCTTTCTGTTTATTGAGGAGCAAATCCCTTTAGAGGAGGAGTTCATGACTATTCCTCTTGAAAGAAAATACTGGGGTAACAAAATGTTTGAATTACTTCAAGTGCATGATATGAAGTATCTTGGTGACCTTCCATATGATTTAGAAAGCTTTTTAAAAGACAACGGTTATAAGAAGGTTGAACGAAGAGAGTTGTCCGCTAAAATATTTGAACATTTACCGACTGACTATTTAAAGGAGCTTTTCTTTCAATCACTTAAACTATTTGTTGATAAAAGGAAACCTGATAGTTTCCCTGACAGGGACTGGAGTATTTTGCTTCAACGATTAGATGGATGTACTTTAGAAGAGATTGGCCAACATTTTGATGTTACTAGAGAAAGAATCAGGCAGATTATTTCTAAAGGCTTAGAGAAAATGTTTGTCCGCTATAATAAGCTGTTTTCCATTATCGAAAGTGAACTTAAGCAATATCCCTTTTTGAATGTATATGATTTTTTTAATAACAGGGAAGAAGCTTTAATAGAAAAAGCGTCCTCATTTATTTATGTATATGCTCTTCCATTTAATATTTATGGTAATTACTTAACCCTTGATGATCGGGATCTTTTTTATGACAAGATAAAGGCTTTTAAATCTGATATTGCTAAAGACCGGAATGAAACACATATCTACTCTCGTGAGGAAATTGAAGAATATGTATTGGAATATTTTCCGGCAAAAGAGATTTGTGATTTTCGTAGGTTAACAGATGAATTAATTTCCGAATCTTTTGAGGAAGCAAGTGAGAATCAATATACCTTTAAGCAACGGATTTCAAAAACTAGAATGTGCCAAATTGTTTTTGAAAAAGAATTTGCTAATGGGTTAGCAGTTTATAAACAGAAGGATCTGTTCATCAAGAAATTGCATGAATATTTCCCTCAGGAATTTAAAAACGATACAGCACGATCTATTATTGCGAACTTAACAAGAGATGAACATGTCATCTTGTTATGGGAAATCGGATATTTTAAACATATTTCCGTTGTGCATCCAAATGTTTCGAAGGAAACTTTGGCTCCCATCAAGGACTGGTTACAATCTCAATTGTCTCAGGATATTAAACAGATTAATACCAATGCTGCATTCGGGGAGTTCGGGGATATACTTAGTTCTTTAGAAATTGATACAGAGCACGCGCTCTTTTCCCTTCTCAAAATCCATTTTCCAGAAGCATTTAACTACAGTCGTTCTCCGACTCTTGTCATGATTGGGCATGAACGGAAGGAAAAGAAAAAAATTATTGAGGATTATGTAAAAGATTGTGATGGCTATGTATCTAATGAGGAGCTTTCTAGGCATTTTATGAAAAACCTTGGTTGGACAAAAACAATGTATGAACAATACATTTCTGCATCTGAGTTACTACTAAAAACGTCTGATGGACTTATTCACATGAATTGTTTAGATTTCGAAAAGGACGATATGGATAGGATTTTCCGTTACGCAAAGCAAAAAACGTTGTCACTTCAAAACAGCTACTCAGTGGAAACCATTTTTGAAGAACGGAAATCAACCCTTTTACAAATGGGAGTAAAAGATGGAAAAGTCCTCTATCATCTGTTGGAGAAGTATTACTCAGAAGAGTTTGATTTTACTCGATATCCGCATATTCATCCAGTAGGAAAATATAAAACCGACCAGTTTTCAGTCGCGGGACAATTTGAAACCTTCTTCCTCGAAAATAATGATTATTTCTTGCGGGACGAGATTTATAAGGAATTTGTTCAAGAACGTGGTTGGGCAATGTCCACTTATTATATGGCATATTCCAAAAATAGAGAAAAAATCTTAGAGGTTTTCCCAGATGAATTTGCACATATTGAATTAATTGAGTGGACTAAAGAAAAGGAAAATCAATTGTTTCAAGTGCTAGAAGGATTCTTAACCGAAAATAAGGATAAGCCGTTTATCCATATCGAGCGGGATATTATTGCGAATAAAAACTTAGTGAAGCAGTTCCCAGACATTAATCTCCTGTTTGATTGGAATCACTCCTTGCTAGTTTCAATTCTTGAAAATACAGATGCCTTCGTTTTATTAGGATCGAAAAAGGTTGGTATTCTATCTAAAGCTAATGAATTTGGTATCAAGAGCGAACATGAATATCTGTCTTACTTATTGAAAAATAAATATGATGGCTATGTAAAGTTAGCTGAGCTCCAAAAGTATTTATTCTCGATAGATATGTGCCGGAAGTCTAGTATTCCTAGATATTACTTGACATCATCAGAAAAGGAATTGGACTATGAACTAGTAAATGATGAACTAATCTTAAAAGAATTGATGGTGAGAGGATGACATTTCGTTCCTTAGATTTAAAGATAATTTACGATAATGCCACTGATCATATTTTTGAAGATTTATTCAATCCGTTGCTATCACATGCAACTTCTTATAAAAGAGGGGTGGGCTATTTTACCTCATCGTGGCTTGAGTTGTGTACAAACGGTTTATTAAAAATGGCGGAGGAACAAGGCAAAATCATTCTAGTGACTTCGCCACATATAGAAGAAAGAGATTGGGATGCATTCCGAATAGGAAGCGAGGCCAAACAAAATGACATTCTTTATCAATCGCTAGCTCTGCAAGTAGAAGAGATGAAGAAAAGGATGGAGAGTTTTAGACTTACTTTACTAGCATGGCTTATCGCAGACGGCCTCTTAGAAATTAAAATTGCTGTACCGAAAAATAATCGAGGAAACTTTCATGATAAATTTGCGATTTTTGAAGATAGCAATGGGGATAAAGTCGCTCTTCATGGTTCTTTGAACGATTCAGAACAGGCTAGCTTCAATGGTGAAGGAGTGTCCGTTTTTTGTTCTTGGATTGAAGGGCAACAAGGTTTTGTGGAGGGACATGAAACTCGTTTTAATCAATCCTTTTTACAAGAATCGAATTTCTATAATGTGTATGAGCTGCCAAAGGCTATAAAAATGGACATTGTTCAAATGAAAGAAAATACCGTCCGACCTTATCAACTTCCTGTTCCAAAAAGGCAACTTCAAATTAAACTTCCGGAAAATATTACTTTACGTGATTTTCAACAGGAAGCAATAGAAAAATGGTTTGAGAACCATGGTAGAGGACTGTTTGAAATGGCGACGGGTACAGGGAAAACCATCACGTCTCTTGCTGCTGCCTCTCGTTTTGTGAATGAGCACAAGACCAGCGTGGTTTTGATCACGGTTCCTTTTAATCATTTAGTCGACCAATGGGAAAGTGAAGTCCGTATGTTTGGCTTTAATCCGATAGTTCGCCAAGGGATTTCTTCTGCCTGGAGATCCCAGCTTCGTACGAAAATTTTCGAAGTGAATAAAGGGTTAAGAACAAACCTATGCATAATCACCACTCATGCAACAGGCTCAACGGATGAATTTCTAAAATTGATGGAACAGGTGAAAGTACCTTTACTTTATATTGCAGATGAATCTCATTATTTAGGAGCTAAAAAGCTGGGAAAGTTATTGCATCCACATTTTCCATATCGTATAGGCTTATCTGCTACTCCTGATCGCTGGTTCGATGAAGAGGGTAGCAGTAAATTAAGAGAGTATTTTGAACCAACAGTAATTGAACTACCAATTACCGAGGCGGTGGAAAAAGGGTTCCTTACCCCATATCGATTTTTTCCCAAAACGGTGGCTTTGACGGATGCCGAGTACGAACAGTTCCAATCTTATACGAGGAAAATTATTAATACGCAAAATGATAAAAATCTTTCTCCTTCTGAGCGTAGGGATAAAGTCCATCAATTACTTATTGCTCGTTCGCGAATCGTGAATAACGCGGAAGAGAAATTGATGCTCCTTAAATCAATACTTGAGGAAAAAATTGAAAAAGAAGGAATAGAAACCATCAAGCATACACTTGTGTATAGCCCACAAGGAAAAACGGGTGAAATAGTGAAAATGCTTGCAGAACTTGGAATTAGGGCACATGAATTTATTTATACCGTGTCTAACCAAAAGAAAATGGAGCTCCTTGACCAATTTGCAGATGGTGAAATCCAAGTTCTTGTTGCGATGAAATGTTTAGATGAAGGTGTTAACATTCCGGCAACAAAGGAAGCTTACTTCCTAGCAAGTACTACAAACCCACGTGAGTTTGTCCAGCGTCGTGGCCGAATCCTTCGTAAATACAGGGATAAAAAAGAAGCCATTATTTATGATTTTTATGCTATGCCTCCTTCTTCCCATTTAGGTGAGGACGCTGCTGTTGGGCTATTAAAAAGAGAGATTCCTAGATTTGCCGAATTTGCTGAAGGATCCCTTAATAAATTTGAAGCTCGCGAGGTGATTCTTCCAATTTTAGGAGCCTTTAACCTTCGGAATATAATCGATTTAAAACCTTGGGACGCTTATAAAATGATGCAAAATGAAGAAGGAAGTGACATGAATGGAGAATATGAAGATTAACGAGAAAATTTTGCAAAGGCTAGAAAGCTATGATGAAGAAGTCCAGGAAATTATTAAAAAGGGGATTAGCTATACAGAAAGAGCACAACTAACCCGCGTGAAAAATCGTCTATCCAGGGACATCGAGAAAATGGCAAAGGAGAGTATGTAATGAGACTGAAAAAGATTGTAATGGAAAATTTCAAGCAATATTACGGTATGCAATCAATTACATTCTCTGGTGCTAATGAAGGGGACGAGAGAAATGTTACCGTAGTGTACGGCGAAAATGGTCGGGGGAAGACCACCCTTTACCGTTCGATGTTATTCGGCTTTTATGGAGATCGTTTCCTAGAACAGGACGAGCATGAAGATAATAAGGATTCTGTTATCTATTTGGCTAACTTAAAGGCACTCGATGATGCGGCAGAAGAAGGGAAAGGTATTCACGTTGGCGTAACAATCGAATTTTCTCATAACGGTGAACAATATGAAATTAATAGGTATTTTAAAGCAATAAAAGACCAAAAAGGTGATATTCATGAAGATATACCATCTGTGAAGCTTCGCATTATCAAAGAGGACGGAAACACGGAATACCTTGATGAAACAAAGAGTGAAGAAATTAGCGAGATTATCAATTCAATTCTGGATGAACGGGTTAAAAATTACTTCTTATTTGACGGAGAACGGATTGAATCATTAACGAAGGCCTCTAAGAAACAAAAAGAGAACATTCGAATGGGAATTAAGAATCTTTTAAAGATTGATAATCTTTTCCTTTTAAAGCAGGCACTCGAGGAAAATCGTAAAGAAATAAATCAAGAATTGAAAAAAATCTCCACAGGCGATATGTTGAAAAACCTCCAACAATTAGAAGAAACAGATCAAACAATCGCAGAACTACAGGAGAAAATCAATAATCAGGTAAAAGAGCTTCAGTTTGCTGAAAATCAAAAAGCAGATATTGACAGGAAGCTTAAGGAAATAGAAAATCAACGTCCAACATTAGATAAAATTCTTTCCCTTGAAAAAACGATTGAAAGATTAGAAGAAGAGAAGAAGAAAACGAATCAAAATATGGTGGATCTTACCCCATCATTAAGTGTTCTCCTTGCAAAGGATCTTGTGGGAGATCTCATCGCAGACTTAGAAGGACAAAGAATTCGCGGAGAAGTACCATCCGAAATAAAGACAGAATTAATTGACCGGCTCTTAAATGAAATGAGTTGTATTTGTGGACGGGAGCTTCATATTGGTTCGAAAGAATATGAAAAGCTACTTGATTGGAAGCAAAAATCCAATACGCAAATGTATGAAAAGCACGCAATGAAACTATTCGGCGATTTAAAAACAACTGCTAGTCATATTATGTACAACACTGGTGCTATTTCGGAAAGCTTGTCTAATGTAGTTCAAATTGAAGAGCAGCTAGAAATTCATACTAACGATTATGAGCTGTTAAAGAAAAATGTTGGTAAAGTTTCAGAACAAGATATGGTCAATAATTTTCAATATCGTGATTCATTAATGAAAGATATTGCAAGATCGGAACAGCAATTAGAAAGCTACGAAGAACAGTTGGAAGAAGCCTTCAAGCATAAGGAAATCTTAACGAAAAAGCAAAAGAGCCTTGATGTGGAAAATGAATTACAAGTTCAAATTAAGCGTAAAGCTGAGATTGTAGATAAGAGCTTAGAAGCTCTTAATGAGATAATTCAAAGTTTTGAAAGTGAAATTAAGGTTGACTTAGAGGCAAAAGCCAATGAAATCTTTAAGCATTTAATTGATGATGGTGGCTCTACGAACTTGAAGAAAATCGTCGTAAACGATAACTATACGTTAGATGTTCTGGACTGGAGCGGACGTCCATTCTTAGCGAATATATCTGCAGGTCAAAGACAAATTATTTCTTTATCCTTTATTACTGCGTTAGCAGAGGTAGCAGGTGGCTCGTCTATCCTCGAGATTCCGTTATTTATGGATACTCCGTTTGGACGTCTATCACCGGATCATCGTTATAATCTTGTTCGCCATATCCCTACCATTACCCCTCAATGGATTCTTCTCGTTACGGGGAGTGAATTTAAAGAGGATGAAGAGGCGAAATTCCTAAAAGAAACAGAGAAATGGGGTAAGCTTTATATTTTAGACGCTGTTTCAGAAGGGGTTACAAACATTGAGGAAATCTCTCCAGAGGAGCTATCTATAATAAAGGCTAAAGAAAGGGTTAGTATACAATGAGTTTAGGAAACCGAATTTATGTTCGAAAAAAATATATTGATATCTATCGTGAATTAAGAACAGACAAGCCATCGAGTCCACGTATATTCACAGAGAATAAAGATTTATTTGTCCTTTGCAGTACGATTGGATTTAAGTTTGGAAAGAGAAACGAACTTAAAAACACTGAAATGCTCCTTTGGTCAGGAACCTTAGATGAACACCAAGATACGATTTTAAAAGCCATTGCTGTTAAATCTTCTGATGAGCAAAACCTATCTATCCTTGATGACCAAGAAAAGGTTTACAGAATTGCTGAACAATACGCGGATAAAGGAATGGAAATTCTGATTGTTGAAATCTTCCAGCCATATATCAAGGAACAAGAGGATGGAACGCTTACCATTGTGTACAACGAAAAAGCCGATTTATTAAAACAACTTATTTATTATGTTGACAGCATGAATGAGGAAATCAGTCCGTTTGAATAATTAGGTACGGCTATATGTACATCAACAATTTTTGATCACCTGCTTACCATCTTGTTAATAATAATCATAGTGTAAAACCTTATACGTGTGTAATTATTAACACATAATCCGTAACATAAAAATCTGGTACATTACATTTGGAGAGACCTACCCTGAAAAATGAGACAAGGAGAAAACACCCCCTGAATCGTATTTATACAATATGATTTCTAGGAGGGTGTTTTTCTATGGGTACAAGAGTACATTATCTAGATGAAATAAAGTGGAAAGCGATTGAAATGAAAAATGATGGTTTAACAAAGAGATTATTGAAAAACTAAATATTAAAAATAAGTCTCAAACTAAAACATGGATGAAGATGTATAAGTCAGGTCAAACCTATCAGTTCTCTCAACAAGTTGGAAAACAGTATACCTATAGTTAAGGTTTTGAAGAATTGAGTGAGTTAGAACAACTTAATATCGGAATAAGCAGTTAGAAACTCAATTAGAAATTATAAAAAAGTACCAGGAAATCGAAAGGTGTTGGAGTCAAAAACAGTTGTATAAGTTGTAGAAAGTCTTTCGTCTAAATATAAATTAATTGATATTTTAGGTGTTTTGGGGATTCCTAAAGCAACATATTATTGTTGGAAAAAGAATTATAAAGATATTGTTTTACTCCTTTAAAAGAGTTAGTTATTAAGCTTTGTGAGGAAAATCATTACCACTATGGTCATCGAAAAATTAAGGCCCTTTAGTTAGAAACATTGAATAAGGTAAACCGTAAAACTGTACAAAAGATAAAGCTGAAGTTTCAGACACAGTGTCAGGTTAAGATAAATCGTCTGAAGTATATAATATTGTCTTACCAAATATACTAAATCGAAACTTTAAATCAAGTCGCCCAAATGAGAAGCGGGTTACGGATATTACCTATTTACCATATGGCTTAACGATGATGTTTTTATCAATCATCATGGATCTCTTTAACAACGAAATAGTGGCTAATAAGATAGGCACCAGACAAGGTATAAACTTAGTTTTAATACACAAACCTGAAGGAGTGATTCTTCACATTAACCAGGGATCTGTGTATACTTCCTATGCATTTCAAAATTTAGCCAAAGAAAAAGGCATTACTACAAGCATGTCTCTAAAAGGAAACTGCCATGATAATGGCGTCATCGAATCCTATCACTCCTCGCTAAAGTCGGAAGAATTCAAAGTTCAAAGTAGAGCATCTATGAACAATTCTATAGTAGTACAAATTGTAATAAATATATGTACAGATATAATCATATACGCATTCAGGCAAAATAAACTACCTGTCCTACTGTATAGGGGACAGGCAGCATAGGTTTTATTCTAAGTCTCATATGAACGGAACAGTCCAATTTTAGGCGGTCCTTTTGTATAAATAAAGCGTTATTCATAGAATTCATTTATTATTTATGTAGGGATCTCCTCAGCATCTCCAAATCCATGAAGAATAATGCAACAAATACTTTGAAAAGATATCACACTATTTTAAAGTACAACATTGCAATATGTCTATTATTTACCTCTGTACCTGGAATAGAGCAAAAGGAAGTAATTCTTAGGATGAACAAGTGTTCCAGTTGAATAAAAAATCAACTGTTTTTTTACGTGCGTTTTGGGAACGCCTGTTTGGTATTTGTGTTATAATAGATTTATATTTGATTGCTAACATAATAATGATATGATAGAATACAATGTTTCTTTGTGTATTAAAGGGGAGAATACTACATATGGCTTCAAAGATTAAAAACAAACTACTTCAACCTTATCTAAAGTGGGCTGGTGGTAAACGTCAATTACTACCGGAGATTAGAAAGTATATTCCAAAGAAATTTAATACGTATTACGAACCGTTTGTTGGTGCTGGTGCTGTATTGTTTGACCTACAGCCTAATAAGGCAGTTATTAATGATGTTAATGAAGAATTGGTTAATACGTATAATGTAATTAAAGACAAAGATAGTCTTGGTAGATTAATAGATAAATTAAATGAACATCAAGAAAAAAACGATAAGGATTACTTCTATAAAATTCGTGATAAGGATAGAAAAGAAGAATATAAATCCATGAATGACATTGAAAGAGCAGCAAGATTGATTTACTTAAACAAAACTTGTTTTAATGGTTTATTCCGGGTAAACAGTCAAGGCCAGTTTAATGTACCTTTTGGTAACTATAAAAATCCTCAAATAGTAAATGAAATAGTACTAAAGGCAGTGCATAATTATATACAGTCTGCTGAAGTAAAAATTCTAAATCAAGACTTTGAAGAAGCTGTAAGTACTGCTAAAAATGGGGATTTTGTCTATTTTGACCCACCATATGACCCAGTCTCAGATACTTCTTCATTTACTGGATACAGTTTAGACGGATTTAATAAGGATGACCAGCTTAGACTAAGAGACCTATGTGTTGATTTGGAAAAGCGAGGTTGTAAATTTTTATTAAGCAACTCAGCTACTGATTGGATTAAAGAAAAATATGAAGAAAAAGGATTCCATATTGAAATAGTATCAGCTAGTAGAAACATCAACTCTGTTGCGTCAAAACGTGGAAAAATTGATGAAGTGTTGGTGATGAATTATGAACCAGACAGATAAAGCATGGTATACACTTTTTGAACGTTATGACATAGTTGAAAAGGTAAATGAATATGGCTTTTATGAAATAAAGGCTAAGGAAATTAAAGAGGAACGTGAACCACGATTAATGGCTAAGTTTGATCATTTTAGCAATTTACCAACGTTGTTTAAAAAGCATAAACTTTCCATTTTACCTATTTCGCGTTCTAGTTATGTTATTGGCACTTTTGAAGTTTTTAATAAAGTTGCGTATGACGATTCCATTAGGCCGGAGGCTATACCTTTTCCAACTAATATTACTACTATTGACCCCCATAATCTTTATTCAGAGAGTTCAGCATTACATTGTGCTGAAATAACTGGAATGATAGATGAAGTTTTGGGGGAAGAAGCTGTTCAGACTGTGAGTGGGAGAATGTCCTCTAAAGAGTTTGACTTCAGTATTAGTACTAAGAGTGGATATGACCATAATGTAAGTATTAAAAATGCACAAGTCGAAATAGACGGTGGTTACGAAAGTGATAGCCAATTTATGATAGTGGAAGCTAAAAAAGAAACTGTAGATGATTTTCTTATTAGACAGCTTTATTATCCTTATCGGTTATGGCAAGAACAAACACCTAAAAAAATTAGACCAGTGTTTTTTACTCATTCTAATGACATATTTAGCTTTTTTGTTTATGAGTTTACTGACCCCAGTAAATACAATTCTTTACGATTGATAAAACAAAAAGACTTTATTATAGCACATGAAGAATTATTGCTGGAAGATATATTAGAGGTATACGAAACAACTAATCTTGTACCTGAACCAACTATACCGTTCCCACAAGCTGATAAGTTCAAAAGGGTAGTCAATCTATTAGAACACCTAATTAAAAATGACCTTACCAAAGACTTCATAACAATGAACTATGACTTTGATAGTAGACAAACAAACTACTATACAGATGCAGGAAGATATTTAGGGCTAATAGAAAAATACTCAACTGGAAATGGAGTAATGTATCGTCTAACTAGTAGAGGTAGAAAAATAATGAAACTACCATACAAACAAAAGTATCTAAGTCTAGCTAGTACGATATTGGAACATGAAGCATTTAGAAGAGTTTTTCATGAGTATATTTATAATTCAGAACCACCAACCAGAGAACGAATAGTAGAAATCATGCAAAGCTGTAATTTATTCAGAGTGGAATCAGGTAGTACTTATTGGAGAAGGGCATCAACAGTAAGCAGTTGGATAAATTGGATATTGGATTTAACACAAGTTTAATATACTGATTACGTCTTAGAAGGTTAGGTTTTTTTCATTTAACGATGCACTCTGAAATTGCTTCCCCTGACTTATTGAGATGAAACACACTTCAATTTTTTAGTTAACAAAAATATGGCAATGTCAACTAAAAAACAGAGAAAAATAACAGTAATTGTTAGAAGCACATCTTCTACTAAAGCAATTTTATATAGTTACTTTTCTTAAAATCTCTAAACAAAATAGTTTAGGGATTTTTGTTATTTTAGTTATCCTAAATGCAGATCTAACCCGACTAGGGAGAATTTATTATTAGTATTGGATTAGGCTGTGACCTATGCAAAAAAATATAAGGTATAGTTTTCAACAATTGGTAAGCTTGTATTTCTATAAAAAACTGAAGAATATATTCGAAATCTCATACTCGGTATAAGAAATTAAAAAAGCTGACTTGGTAATTATTTATGATTTAATTAAATGGCAACGGATCAAAGGGAGCTAATATATTTGTCCATTTATTTAATCATCTTATGAATAAAAAATTCAATCATTTTGATATCCAATAAAGGTCGTGAACAATCTGGCGAATTAGTGGATCACCAAGGGGTTACTACAGCCATTCTCGATCAACTATTTTATCGAGTAGAAGTTATTCAACTAACCAAAATGACAGCTATAGAGGTAGCACAAAATTACCATTTATGGTGAGAAAAGTGATTAAACATTAATTAGCAAAAAGCATTCAAAACTACTTGACGGTTACAGATATTACGGTGGAATGTAAATTTTTATATTGAAAAGGAAAAAAATTATCTTTGTAGAAATAAGTTACTATTATACGACCCAATTTAGGAGGAAATTAATGAAAAAAATAGGTAATGATGTTATTTTGCTCAATGATGACTGTATCCAGGCAATGAAAAAAATTAAATCAGAATCAATTGACATGATTTTCGCGGACCCTCCATACTTTTTATCAAATGGGGGAATATCATGTAAATCTGGGAAGATTGTTAGTGTAGATAAAGGAGATTGGGACAAAGAAACCGATCGAAATAAAATTGATCGATTCAATTATGAATGGATAAAGGAGTGTAAAAGGATTTTAAATAAGAATGGGACTTTATGGATTACAGGGACTTTCCACAATATATTTTCTGTTGGACAGGCATTAACTTATCAAAAGTACAAAATTTTAAACAGTATTGTTTGGCAGAAAGAGGATCCACCACCGAATATGAGTCATAGAATGTTTACTCACGCATGGGAACATATAATATGGGCTAAAAAGAATGACCAAAGCAAGCAAATATTCAACTATGAAATAATGTGTAAATTAAATAACGGATTACAAATGACAGATATATGGAAAATTCCAGCCGTTCAGAAAAATGAAAAAACCTTCGGCTATCACCCCACACAAAAGCCCCTTGAATTACTCAACAGAATTATCTTAGCTTCTACAAATAAAAATCAAATTATCTTAGATCCCTTTTGCGGAAGTGGAACTACTGGTGTTGCAGCAATTACACTAGGCAGGAAATTCATTGGAATTGAAAAGGAAGAACAATTTGTCAAATTAAGTGAGAGGAGAATAAATAAAGTTTTAAATAAAAATAAATCATATTTACAAACTTAAAAGTAAAATGAAAATTTATAGAGTATGATTTACTTTGTGGTAAACTCATCATTTTATTATACACAGAACCCTTATATGATTTGGTGCATAATGGAAAAGTTGGTATAATGGGGTATTGAGGGAGTTGAATATTTAAGACAAAACACATATGAGGAACATCATAAATTGTTATGTATTCAATAAATAATGAACAGTTTTTTCGCAAAAGAGGTTATTATAATGGGAGATTAAAAATTATTCCGATTAAATGGTGATTCAGTTGAAGAACTAGAAGGTAAGTCAAT
The DNA here is from genome assembly GCF_900207585.1 of Bacillus oleivorans. Taxonomy (GTDB): domain Bacteria; phylum Bacillota; class Bacilli; order Bacillales; family JC228; genus Bacillus_BF; species Bacillus_BF oleivorans. The sequence goes on from NZ_OAOP01000013.1 coordinate 57,850, forward strand.
AGCTGTAGAAAAATCGCTCCAAAATATAATGGAAAGAAATTTAGAAATATTTTTAGGTGTTCGCTTTTTAGCATCTGAACATAGTACAGGAAAAAGGCATGCTGGTAGAATTGACACTTTGGGATTAGATGAAAATAACTCACCAGTAATCATTGAATATAAACGCTCTGTCAATGAAAATGTTATAAATCAAGGTTTGTTTTACCTTGATTGGCTTCTTGATCATAAAGCTGAATTTGAATTAATGGTTATGCGGAAATTTGGAAAAGATGTTTCTGATTCAATTGATTGGAGTAATCCCCGTTTGCTTTGTATCGCAGGTGGGTTTACAAAATATGACGAACATGCAGTCCAACAAATTAATCGTAATATCGAGCTATACCAATACAAACATTATTCTGATGGATTTTTGTTACTTGATTTAGTAAATGCGACGATTCAGTTGACACAAATTATTGATGATTCTACTTCTAGTAGCAGAAATAATAGAGGAAAAACAGTCTCTGATTATTTACTACAAGCAAATACAGAATTATATAATTGGTATGAATCTTTAAAGGCGTATATGTTGGCTTTGGGAGACGACGTTCAAATAAAGGTCTTAAAAAATTATTTCGCTTTTAGACGTATTAAAAATTTCGCATGTGTTGAAGTACATCCCCAAACAAATAAGATATTAATGTATTTAAAAGTTAATCTCGACACTGTTGCTATAGAGCCAGGTTTTACTCGAGATGTAACAAATATTGGACATTATGGAACTGGAGATTTGGAAATTACAATAGACAGTTATGAAGATATAAAGAAGGCTAAGCCTCTAATAAACAAGAGTTATGATGTTAGCTAAAAAATTTGTATAAGATAATATAGGTTATTGTAGAAAACTAGCTTGTAAGTGAGGTTTTTTAAAGGGCCGGAGAGATATTTTTTAATAAAAATAACAATAAAACAGCCACTTTTATCATGGCTGTTTTATTGTGTATGGTTATTTATTTGTTATCGGAAATTTCGATCCCTACCTTCCCAGGCACCAACACCCCTTTAACCTCATACCCACCTTCAATCTGAATCGTAACAGTCGCTTTCATGCCAGCTACCATCGGATCGTCTTTATCAATGATAACCGAAAAAGCTTTAACTTCATCGGAATCATCAACAACCCCAACCCCAGTAAGACTAGCCCAATCGTCGTTTAATGTCTGGACCTGTCCAAGCTGAACATTTTCGATTTTAATTCCGTTGGCTGGGTCTTCAAAAGAGAAGGTACCCGTTGCATCCCCATAGGCTTCTTGATTGATTGATAATTCGATGGATGGCTTTTTGCCGTTTCTTGGTCCATCGATTGCTAAGAGCTTTCCTTTGACTTCAAGTTTTGTATCTTTGCTGAAGGATTCTGGGCGGCTTGGCATGTTGGCTGTGCGTTTGAGGAATTTACCTGCATGTACGCCGGTTACTTCACCGTCTTCTAGTGCTAATTGACCGTTTACATACACGTACTTCATCCCTTGTGAGTATTGCTTTGGTACGTCGAAGGTTGCGAGGTCTGAAACTGTGTTTGGATCAAATACGGTGATGTCGGCAACCATTCCTTCTTTTAATAGGCCTCGGTCTGTCATACCAATCATGGTGGCTGGAAGTCCGGTCATTTTGTATACGGCTTCTTCTAGAGTGATATAGCCTTCTTCACGAACATATTTTCCGAGTACTCTTGGCTGTGTGCCGTATCGTCTTGGGTGGATGCTGGCTGATTCTGATACGCCGCCATCCGATGCAACGGCAACGTTTGGATGTTGGAGAATTCGCTTGAAATCTTCTTCTTTCCCAAAATAGTAGATCGTGCGGATGTCGCCTTCTGTTTCTAAGATTCTGATGACTGCTTCGCCCGGACGAACGCCTTGGCTGTCAGCGAATTGTTGCAGGTTTTGCCGCTTCTCTGGGAAGTAGACATCTGCTGCACTTTCGCCTCTGTCTAAAATCAATTCTTCGATTTCATCGGTGATTTGTGCACGCAGCTCAGGGTCTTTGAAGCGATCGAGCATGGCTTGTCTGCCGCCATCTTCAGCCCAGTTTGGCACGATTGCATTAATTCCAGTCTGACTGGCTAAGTAAGGGTAGACATCGGCAGCGGTATAAGTGCCTCGCTCAATTGCTGCATCAATAAGACCGATTGTTTCTGCCGATCTGCCCCAATTGTCAGGTCCCATGACCTTCATATGGGTAATGACTGGAACAAGACCTGCTTTTTCGCCGATTTCAATAATTTCTGCGGTCGCCTCAACAACCAGGTTATTTTCATTACGAATGTGGCTCGGGAAGTTGGTTCTCCATTTTTCAGCAGCCTTTACGACTTCAATAATTTCTTCAGTCTGGGCGAATGCCCCAGGTGTGTAGGTTAAGCCGGAGGAGATTCCCCAAGCTCCGTCTGCCAGGCCTTTTTCAATTAGAGCCTGCATTTCCTTGTATTCGGCTTCGGTAGGGCGGCGGTCACTTTCCCCGACGACTTCTTCCCACACCGCATTGAAACCAAGGTAAGCTCCCACATTAATCGCTAAACCTTTTTCTTCGAGTTCAAATTTTTCTGTAATATCGGCACTGCCAAAGCCGTCTGGGTTTAGAATCTCAGTTGTGACACCTTGTGTTAAAGAGCTTTTTGCAAATGGAAGAAACTCCTCATCGGCATGGCTGTGGACATCTATGAAACCAGGTGCAACGACAAGGCCTTTGACATCAACCTCTTCAGCCCCGTGTTCCTTTGATAGATCGCCAATCTTATAGATGTAGCCATTTTTCAAACCAACATCTGCTTGATAGGAAGGACTGCCTGTCCCATCCATAATGGTTCCGTTCTTCAGGATGATATCATAGACCGTTTCATCTGCATTAGCCGTTGAACCTTTCATAGTAAATGGCAAAATACTGCCCATCACTAGCAACGCAATCATCCATAGAGTCAATGCATTCTTTTTTCTCAACCAATACCCCTCCTTAAAATAGTAATTTACGAGAAACCGTTTTCATCTTAACTATATTTCATAATTTTCCGAATTTATATAGTATAATAGATTGAATCCTACGATGGGATTTTTATCCTTTAAAGCATTCCAAAGTCATAAGAAATGATTCACTTTCCTTATGAATTATGAGAAATGGACTAATTAGAAATATAGGGGAGAGGTTTTAGATGAGTACATTACTAAACGTCTGCGGAACTTTTGTAATCGTTATTGGATTTATCAGCGGCATTTTGTCTGGTTCATTTTTAGGTTTTATTTTTGGGGTAATTGGCAGTGTTGTTTCTTCCATTCTATTTTTTGCATTAGCAAAAATAAGTGATGTGCAGGAAACGATTTTATATCGACTTCAGGCAAATGATCATTCTAGAGATAATTTATATTATAAAGAAGCAAATAAGGTCTGTGTTAGTTGTGATTATCGATACAATAGTACGCTGAGTTCCTGTCCGAATTGCGGGTATAGAAGATAAAAAGAAATTTGATAGAGTGGGGGATAAATGAATGTCTGAAACTAAACGAGAAAAATTCACTGAACTGAGGATGAGAAAGGCAATTATAATGCAAGTTCTTCATTAACGTTTGACCAATTTAAGACGGATCAAGTAGTTCAACTGTATTACATAGATGAAAATGGTGAAAGATTATACGGCTTTGGTGTGTATGATCGGTCAAATGCACCATTACCACAACCGATTCAAAAGTATAATCAAATTATGAACTCCGACTTAAATGAAGAAAGTAAAAATAAAGAGCTGAACAAGGTATGGGAAGGGCATGCCCCTCGTGCTTTTATGGGGAAAAGTAAAAATGGGGACGTATCTGTAAAGTTCTCGGCAGCCAATTTATTGTAATCCCAGATATGAACTGTATTATCCAATTATTTAATTGACAAGGAATATTTACATTTTTTGTTTTTTCACACATAATCAATATAGTATATCTGGACAGGAGGAACCATCTATGACTCAGAATAATCAACCTGAAGCGCAAAAAAAGAAAACCAGTTTAAAAGAGGCAATGAGGCAACAACTTGAAAATAAAAAGAATCAGGCTATCGCAGGTAAAGGTAAAGCAAATGGTGACCTTTCAACAAAGAAATTGAAGAGCCAACAATCGAAAAAACCGAGCAATACTCGCAGAAAAATGGGTGTATAATGAGCGGTCAAAATCGGAATGATGTTTTACCAGGCATGACGGTTGATATCGTTTTAAAAAAGGATCAAAAAACGGGTCATCTTACGAGGGGGATTGTGAAAGATATTCTCACCAAATCAGGCACTCATCCCCACGGTATTAAAGTCAGGCTGACAGATGGGCAGATTGGACGCGTTAAGGAAATTCACTCATAATAATTGAAGTAATAAAGCATTCTAGGAAACTTTCCTTGAATGCTTTATTTGTTCTCTCATAATTAACACAAGATACCCTTTTTTATTAGCCAACAAAAATAAAATCATTCAATATCTTGCCCCGCGCAATCTATAAAGGACAATCAGTAAAATAAACCAAACAGGGGTAATAAACAGGGCGACACGTGTATCTTCTGCTAGAGCAAGGACGACAAGGATAAATGCTAGGAAAGCAAGGGTTAGGTAGTTTGACAATGGGAAAAAAGGCATTTTGAATTTATTTACTTTTGCTAGTTCTGGCTTGGTTTTGCGGTATTTTAGGTGGCTGATGACTAAAATTCCCCAAATCCAAATGAAGCAAACGGTAGCTACACTTGAAACCAGTGTGAATACTCCTTCTGGCATGACATAGTTCAATACGACGGCAATTAGAATAACGACTGTTGAAAGGAATAATGCATTGGATGGGACTTTACGGTTATTCAGTTTTGAAAATCGTTCGGGTGCATTTTTTTCTTTGGAAAGTGAGTACATCATCCTGCTTGTACTAAAAATCGCGCTGTTTCCTGCCGAAGCCGCGGATGTTAAAACGACAAAATTTATAATACCAGCTGCAGCAGTAATCCCAACAGCCACGAAGACTTGGACGAATGGGCTTTCCAGTGGATCGACGGCAGTCCACGGATATATACTCATAATAACAACCAAGGCACCGACGTAGAAAATTAAAATCCGAATCGGGATATTATTGATTGCTTTTGGCATCACATATTCTGGATTTTCCGTTTCCCCAGCTGTTAGCCCTACAAGTTCAACACCAGCAAACGCAAACACCACCATTTGAAAGGAAAGGATAAACCCAGTCATTCCATTTGGGAACAATCCGCCATGTGTCCATAGGTTGGTGAAACTGGATGGTCCCGCATCGGTTGAGAAGCCTCTCAGAATCATGAAGACTCCAATGACAATTAAACCCAGGATTGCGATGACCTTAATAAGGGCGAACCAAAATTCCATTTCGCCAAAAAGCTTTACGGTAGTCAGGTTCATAATCAGTAAAATGACAAGTGCAATTAATCCTGGAATCCATTGAGGTACATCAGGAAGCCAATATTGAGTATAAAGTCCAACAGCTGTTAAGTCAGCCATTGCGATGGTAATCCAGCTAAACCAATAGGTCCAGCCCGTGATAAAAGCAGGCAAATTACCTAAATAGTCCTGAACAATGTCAATAAAGGAATTGTACTCTAAATTAGTTAAGAGTAATTCTCCAAGTGAGCGCATAATCAAAAAGGCAAAAATCCCAGTGATTATGTAGGCAAATAGAATGGAGGGTCCCGCTAAATGAATCGATTTCCCTGCCCCAAGAAATAAACCAGTCCCAATCGCACCGCCAATCGCGATTAGCTGTACATGCCTATTTTTCAAACCCCTCGCAAGTTTTTCTTCATGCATCTGCATTCCTCCAAAGAAACATAGGGACGGTTCTGCTGTTTCAAAATCCCTCAATTCAATCGATTATTGATCTGACTAGTGTAGCAACCCGTCTATATTAAGCTTTGCTTCGACTCTATTTAGATTTGATGACTTTCTCGTTCTTGAATAAGTTGCGGATTAAGGGAATAAAGATAGTCTGTCTCTGAAATTTTAGGACATGTCCTTCTATTTCTAACTAACTCAACTAGTGGTTATTAGTCAATTTTTCCACTTCCTGAACACATGTTAGGTTTTACAGACAACTGCCTAATTATTCAGGTTTTTAAGGGCACTTTTTCTGTGAAAATGGGTCAGGTATCGGATCAAATGGTTATGAAAAATTTAAGAACTTTAACGTTGCAGGGAGAGACTTGCGAAATATGGTTTGAAAATGGAGAAGGATTAGTTTCACCCCTAAAATTCCTCCAGCAAACCAACTAATATGGAAGCTCTTCGACGCTGATGCAGAAGTGGTTATGGAAAAATTTTACCAAAAATAGTATGCTTTCCATTGCCATTTTATTCCTGATATTTTTTTAAAATTGTCTTGAAAATTTTCTGAATAGTATTTATAATCAAAAACAAATCAATGGAAACGTTTCCAAATGGAAACGATTCCAAAAAATGGAGGTCATATGAATGAGATTTCGAAGGATGTTTGTAATCACTATTTCAATCTGTTTTTTGCTCACACTTAGTGCATGCGGAAATAGTGAAAGCAGTAACAGCCAATACTCGGTCGATGAAATCATTATTACACATGTAGCACCTGAAAGCACAGCTAAGCATCAAGGTGCACTTGCGATGAAAACAAAGATTGAAGAAGCTTCAGGTGGTGCAATCGAAGTAAAACTCTATTCAAACGGATCCCTTTATAATGATAAAAATGAATTTGAAAATCTCCTTTCCAATAACGTTCAGTTTATAATGCCCGACATGTCAAAATTAGTAAAATACGAACCAGCTTTTGATATGGCCTCCTTGCCTTTAGCATTTAGTTCGGATCAAGCGGCAGCAGCCTTCTGGGATGGTGAACATGGACAAAAAATAATGGGAAAAATTGAAAAAGAGGGTGTTAAAGCCCTTGCCATGTGGCCAAATGGATTTCGAGTATTAACCAATAATGTACGTCCTGTTAAAACACCTGAAGATTTTAAAGGCTTAAAAATAAGAACATCAAGTGGGCAAGTACTAGCAGATGTATTTGAGTTGTTAGATGCTGGTACGGTATCACTTCCATTCGGCGAAGTTTATACAGCGTTACAACAAGGAACTGTAGATGGTCAAGAAAATACATTAAGCAGTGTTGCTTCAGCTAAATTTGATGAGGTTCAGAAGTATCTTACAATTAATGAATTTAGCAGGGTAGATTATGTTTTGCTTACCAATACTGAATTTTGGGATAGCTTGGATGAAAAAACAAGAAAAGTCATTCAAGAAGGAATTGATGCCGGGACCAAAACAGCGAGAGAAGAAGTTGCAAGACTAAATGAAGAAGGGCTAGAAAAAATGAAAGAAAGAGGCATAATAGAGATTTATGAATTATCAGATTCGGAAAAAGAGCAATTTAGAGAGTTATTTCAACCCATCTATGATAAATATACACCTATATTCGGTGAAGACGTCATTGAGGATGCTTTGAGTCGTTAATCTGGGAGGAGTATTGAATGGAAAGGATAACTAAGTTAGAAACTTTGCTTATGGTTCCTTTATTTCTAATTGGAATGTGCGTCTGTATATTTGGTGTATTTATGAGATATATTCTTAATAATCCAGTACATTGGATCGAAGAGATATTTGCTCTTACAATCGTTTGGTCTATTTTCATTGGATTTAGCACTGCATTAAAAAATAATAATCACATTGCACTAGATCTCTTATATGCGTTCCTTCCTAAAAGGGTGCAACGGTTTTTAGATCTGGTTGGATATACCATTGGTATGATGTTCTCAATATTTTTTATCTATTATGGATTTCAGATGGTCTTTGAAGCATATAGAGTTGGAGGGGTTTCATTAGAAGCTAAAATCCCTCTTTGGATTGAATCCATGATTATGCCAATTGGGGGACTCCTTTTATTTCTAGCATATCTTGAAAAGCTCATAAATTATTTTTCAATCAAAAATAAGAAAATAGAAGAGGAGAAGAATCATGGAATTTTTACAGGATAATGCAACGATAGTTCTATTTGGTTCATTCATCATTCTTCTTCTAATTCGTGTACCTATTGGCATTAGTCTTGGTGTATCGAGTATCTTAGGTTTATTTCTGATTAACTATAACTTGCAAACGATCCCTTATAATATGTTTTCAGCTATTAACAGTGTTACCCTTATGGCAATTCCTGGTTTTATATTTGCTGGCCTATTGATGGCTAAAGGAGGAATCTCCTTTCATCTTATTGAAGCTCTCAAGTCATGGGTCGGTCATTTAAGAGGCGGGATGGCTATCGTATCTATTCTCGCTTGTATGATATTTGCCGCAATATCAGGATCAAGCCCTGCAACTGCGGCAGCTATAGGTTCTATTATGATTCCGGCGATGATAAAGACAGGGTATACCAAACAATATGCGATGGGTCTGGTAGCAGCTGCAGGAACGTTAGGAATCTTAATTCCGCCATCGATTGCCCTTATTCTTTATGGATCTATAGCAGAAGAATCAATAAGTGATTTATTTATCGCTGGTATTATCCCCGGCATTATGTTGGGGATTATGTTAATAATATTTGCAATCGTATATGCCAAGGTAAAAAACCTCGGAGGACTAGAAAAAGCTAGCTGGGAAGATAGATTAAAAAAGACAGGGAAAGCATCGTGGGGCTTTTTGTTACCCATCATTATTCTAGGCGGAATATACTCAGGTGCAGTTACTCCTACTGAGGCATCTATTGTGGCCGTATTTTATTCTATAATCATATCTTTTTTTGTCTATAAAGATATGACAAAAAAACTTTTCATTGAAATTGTAAAAGAATCAATTAATACTACAGCTATGATTTTTCTAATTATAGCATCGGCATTAATATTTTCGACCTTCCTTGCAATTGAACAAATACCTCAAGCTTTTTCAGAGTGGGTTGCAGCAAATAGTGCCAATAAATGGATATTCTTACTAGGCATTAACCTAATGTTCATCGTGCTGGGAATGTTCTTGGAGGCAGTAGCCATCATTCTAATTACATTACCTATTTTGTTGCCGGTTTTAGTACAATTCGATATTAGCTTAATCCATTTTGCTATTATCATGACGATTAATTTGGAATTGGCAATGATCAGTCCTCCAGTCGGATTAAATCTATTTGTTGTCAGTGGAGTTACGAAGGAGAAAATTGGATCGGTCGTTAAAGGGGTTATACCATTTTTCTTAATTATTGTGTTAGGTTTAATCCTCGTGACGATCATCCCTGAAATCTCATTAATATTAATCAATTAAATAAGAAAAAACAGATTACTAAATTACTTGGAGAACACGTATGAGCAGAAAAATTACGATTAAAGATGTAGCAAAACATGCAGGGGTTGGTATAGGAACCGTTTCACGTGTAATTAACGGTTCTAACAGTGTAAGCCCTAAAATGAAAAAGAAGATTTTCGAGAGTATCGAGGCTTTGGGGTACACTCCAAATTATGTAGCTCAAAGTCTCCGGACACATAAGTATAAAAATATTGCTTTCTTTGCAGACATTTCTAATCCTATTTTCGCGCAAATTGCGAAGGAATCACAAATCGAGCTCGAACAATTCGGATATACTTTATCTTTGTGCAATATTGGTGAAAAAGATATTGCGAACAAAATCTCTTCTTTTTTAGAAGGACGAAGATTCGATGGTATTATCTTATCAATTCCAAAGGAGGATGATGAGGAGTTAAATGAGTCATTATCTAATATAGATATTCCTATCGTTACAATAAATCGAGATTTGCCTAATCTTACAGCAAAAGTTTTAACCGATTATTATAGTTCTGTGAAAGAAGCGATCATTTATTTGCTCAGTCTTGGGCATACAAATATTGCGTTAGTTGGGGGAAATAAAGAAATTAGGCCAACACGAGAAGGAATCAGGGCTTACAAAGATGCTTATCTTATTCATAACCGAGTTCCGAATCAAGCGTTAATTAAAAATGGGAAATTCTCAAGTGAGTCAGGTGAAACCATTTTCATGGATTTATTACCGGATATTCAAAAAGGCTACATCACTGCCATACTCTCTTTAAATAACCAAATGTTTTATGGAATATTACGCGGTATGAGAAAAGCGAAGCTCCAATATCCAAAAGACATTTCGATTATCACATTTGAAGATAGTGAATTAATGCAATTGCTTGATCCCCCTTTAACCGTAATCCATAGACCGATAAAAGACATTGGAAAAAGTATCGTAAAAATTTTAATTAAATCTATCGAAGAACCGGAACAAATTGAAGAAATTGAGTCAGTTGTCATACCTACGGAATTTATTATAAGAGATTCTTGCAGACCCATCTAATTTTATAGAATTACCTGAAATGAATAATAGGAGGAAGATGAAATGCTGAAAACAAAAGCGGATGATACAAAGTTGAATCATAATCATTCAAAAATTGCAAAGGTAGAGGCAATACCTATTAAACTGCCTTTGAAACAAGCATTTAAAGGTAGTAATTATTTTATGACACATAGAGTCACAGTTATTACTAGAATTACTACAGAAGATGGTTTAGTTGGTGAAATATATAATGGTGATGAAATGGATGACCTCCATTTAATTGTAAAAATGATTGAAGATGAAATGGCACCTCTTATCATAGGTGAAAACATATTTGAAGTAAAATACATTTGGCAGAAGCTTTACCCACTTACCTTTAATATTCTTGCAGATCGAAAAATCTCATTAAATGCTCTCTCATGTGTAGATAGTGCAATTCATGATGCAATAGGTAAAAGTCTAGGAATACCTCTTGTAAAATTATGGGGAGGATCGAAAACAGAGCTCCCTGTTATGTTAATAGGTGGTTATTATACTGAAGGAAAAAACGTTGATAAAGAAAAGATAATAAACGATATAGAGTCTTACCAAGAAATGGGTGTGGCAGCTTGTAAATTTAAGGTAGGAGGAAGAAGTCCAGAAGTTGATATAGAAAGAGTACGGATTGCTCGTGAAGTTGCAGGTAATAATTTTATACTTGCGGTTGATGCCAACCAAGGATGGGATAGAAATGATGCATTGAAATTCGCAAAGGGTGTAAAGGATTTAAATATTAGATGGTTGGAGGAGCCATGTCGCTGGAGCTACGATAAGGACTCTATGAAAGATATTCGTTTAATGTCAGGTATCCCTGTTGCAGCTGGCCAAAGTGAAGATTCACCTGCTGCTTGTATTGAATTAATGAAAAATGGATCAATAGATGTTTGTAATTTCGACGCTAGTTGGAGCGGTGGTCCAACTGCTTGGAGACAGGTTGCTGGCGCTGCAGAAGCTCTGGGATTTGAAATGGCACATCATGAAGAACCACAAATCTCCCCACACTTACTAGGTTCAACACTTACAGGTACGTTTTTGGAAGTATTCCATCCAGATCGGGATCCTTTATTCTATGAGATTATTGAAAACAGAAACGAATTTAAAAATGGATATTATAAAATCCCAGATGGACCAGGTTTTGGTATTAAACTTGATAGCAAAGTAATCGATAAATATAGATTAGATAAATAATAAAAAGGCGATTTTTGCCTTTTTATTATTTATTATTGAAAAAATTATTTTTGCAATTAAGGGTAAAGCTGAAATATGAATTTAAGTATTACATAATTGATTAAATATTAAAAGGATGATATTTTATGAAAATAACAGATATAAAGATTATTCCTGTAAATCGTTTTCTTTTTGTAGAGGTTTATACAGATGAAGGCATTAAAGGGTTAGGTGAATCTGGGAGTTGGGGATTTTTAGATGCCTCTGCCGAAGTAGTTAAAACTTTTAAAACATACCTCATTGGTCAAGATCCGTTAAAAATCGAACATCATTGGCAATATATGTATCGGTGTTTTCATTTTCGGGGGGCAGCTATCATGGGGGCGTTAAGTGCAATAGATATAGCACTTTGGGATATTGCAGGAAAGTACTTCAACACCCCAACCTACCAGTTGCTAGGGGGGAAAACTCGTAATAAAGCTAGAGTTTATTATCATGTTGGTGGAAGTACAACAGAGGAAATCGTTGATAATTTAAAAGAAGCTAAAAGAAAGGGGTTTACAGCAGTCGGGCATTTAACTCCGTTCTTAGATGAAGATAGAAGTGTCCCTTATTATGAAACTCATGCTCAAAAGATTGGAAATGCAATAGACAGAGTTAGGCAATATAGAGAAGCAGTAGGAGATGAAGTCGATCTTTGTATTGAGATTCATAGAAGATTAAAACCAGCAGAGGCAATAGCATTCGCAAGAGGAATAGAAAAATATCATCCATTCTTTATAGAAGATCCTATAACACCAGATAACTTTGATTCGATGGTTAACATAGCGAAAAATATTAATATACCACTTGCTACAGGGGAAAGATTTCACACCCCTCAAGAGTTTTCAAACCTTTTACGCAGGGATGCGGTTCATTATGTAAGACCAGATGTTTGTATGTGTGGTGGAATAACTGGCGCTAAAAAAATAGCAGCGTTGGCAGAAGCTCATGACGCAATGGTAGTCCCTCATAATCCACTCAGTCCAGTAAGCACTGCGGCTTGTATACAGATTGCAGCAAGCATTCCAAACTTTGCCCTTCAGGAGTTTCCTGGTGATGATAGAGCCTCTGCAACAGAACGTTATATTTCTGGAAAAACCGATGACAAAGATAAATCATTTAGGCAATCTAACGTAGTTAAAAAGGCATTAAGATGTGAGGATGGTTATATAATTATCCCCGATGATCCTGGTATTGGTGTAGAGCTAGCAGATGATGTAGAAAATAGATTTCCTTATTCAAGACGAGTAATACAAACTAGGCTTCATGTGGATGGCTCAGTAGTAGATCAATAAAGCATTTTATTAAATGTTTTATGTCATATAATATGTCATATAATCTGAAAATTTTTACATTCCTCAAACAAAATTTATTAGAGATAAGTAGATGTGAACTTTTTCACGTCTACTTATTTTTATATTATACAGTAGAAGGTCTTTATTTCTATCATTAACTGCTAACTTCAATTAGATGAAAAGTTTTATCTCTTACGTATTTTTTTCGTAAACAAGGTCGTATTCAAACTGTTACTGTACTAAGATCAAAAACAGCTATTTCCAAATTTTTTACTCCTCTGCCCCTTATTCCGACCATAGTAGATAGGTTAAGCCGCAAAAGTAAAAAAATAGCAATTTATAAGAAATCCTATCCTCCTTCCTTCGTTAAAATGGAAATGATAATTCCAAATAGAAGGAGATGAGAAGGGATGAAATCAAATACATTAAAAATGCCTGGAGCGACCATCTACTTCGAAGTTAGGGGATCTGGCCCTCCGCTGTTGCTTATTCCTGGTGGTCCTGCGGATGCCGGTGTCTTCACTGATCTGGCTGAACATCTTGCTAATCATTACATGGTGGTGTCCTACGATCCACGCGGGAACTCCCGCAGTACATTGAACGGTGAACCAGAAGAACAGCAGCTTGACCTTCATGGTGATGATGTCGCTCGTTTGATCGACGCGATCGGCGCAGAACAGGCATATGTGTTTGGGACTAGCGGCGGGGCACAGATAGCGCTGAATTTAGCAGCCAGATACCCTGAACGAGTACTCACACTGGTAGCTCATGAACCGCCATGTCTGCAAATGCTATCCGATCCGAAAAAAGCTTTGGCTGATACTGAAGATCTGTACAATACCTACTGCCGTGAAGGTGCGGGTGCTGCAATGCAGCAATTTTTATCGCTCTCCGGTATGAATGAAGAAATGGAGCAGGGAAGTATGGGTTCACAGCCAACTTCTGAGGAAAGGGAGACATTTGCTCGCATCGGCGGAAATATTGACTATTTCTTTGCTCACGGGATTAAGCCCCTCTCTTTTTACATACCGGACGTTGAAAAGCTGCGTGAAGGCACTGCCCGGATCATCCTTGGTGTAGGTGAAAGCTCTAAAGGAAAACTCGCCTACCGAACCACGGTTGCGCTGGCTGAGAAACTGGGCAGTGAACCTGTAATCTTTCCTGGAAATCACGGAGGATACGGTACTGATCCCAATCGGTTTGCGGACATTCTGCAAAATATCTAGCAAAAGAACGTAATGGAGAAAATATAGAAAGGAGAATTGAATATGACACAGAGCCAAATTAAAATGCCGAGAATTGTTTCAGAAGAAGAATGGAAGAAAGAGCGTGAAAAGTTACTCGTGAAGGAAAAAGAATATACCCGTGCGCTGGATGCATTAGCCGCCGAGCGCCGCAGGCTTCCAATGGTTCCCTTCGAAAAAAACTATGTCTTCGAAGATCCAAACGGTACAGCCAGTCTAATCGATTTATTCGACGGACATCGCCAGCTTATTATTTACCATTTTATGATGCAGCCTGACTCAAGTCCCTGTGTGGGCTGTTCATCCTTTGTAGACAATATTGGGCACCTCGCTCATCTTCATGCACGCAATACTAACTTTGTACTGGTCTCTCCGGCTCCTTTGACACAGATTCAACCTTTCAAGAAACGCATGGGCTGGACTGTCCCTTGGTACTCCTCAAACGGAAATGAATTCAATTTCGATTGCGGAGCAGGTAAGGGATTTGGATTAAGCGTCTTTCTGCGTGATGGGAACCATGTGTTTCGCACTTACTTTACAGCAGCACGAGGCGCAGACCGAATCAGGCTTGACTTCAACTTGCTTGATCTAACACCCCTTGGACGGCAGGAGACCTGGGAAGATTCACCTGAAGGTTGGCCGCAAACTCCGCCATACCAGTGGTGGAGACTTCACGATGAATATGATCGCACTTAAGCGAGTATTATGCCACTGTTACTGATTGAATTTGTGTGAGAAGAAAATAAATATGCATAAGAGGAATCCTGTCCATTGGAGTGGGATTCCTTTTTTATTTATGTGCTTCATTTAAGATTGATTGATGAATGGATTCTTTCCTATAAATAAACTAAAGTTAAAAAATTACAGCAAATGATAAAAGAATGCTATTTGTTAGCGCTTTCACCCATCTTATTTACATTTATAATGAACCCGTAGTAAAAAAGAAATTCAGAAAAGGGGAATGTAAATGAAAAAGGGTTGGAGAAAATTTACACTTCTATTGATTGTAACCATGTTAGCGGTTTTTCTAGCTGCATGCAGCAGCAGCGGCACAAGCGGCTCCGCTGGCGTGGATGTCGGTATCGTTTTACCTACTAAGGATGAACCAAGATGGGTTCAGGATGAACAACGATTCAAGGATGCGTTAGCCGATTCGGACTATACGACCGAAATACTGTTTAGCCAGGGTTCTTCTGCTAAGGAAAAAGAAAATGTGGAAACCTTGATTAGTAAAGGGATTGAAGTTCTCATTATTTCCCCACATGATGGAGCGGCGGCTGGTGCAGCTGTGGAAGCAGCTAAAAAAGAAGGAATTACCGTTATTGCCTATGATCGTTTGATTACTGAAACCGATGCTGTCGATTACTATGTAACCTTTGATAGCGTTTCTGTAGGTGCAGCTCAAGGTCAATATTTGATTGATCATACAGAAGGGAATGGAGTTCCATTGTATCTATATGCAGGAGCTTCTTCTGATAACAACGCTTTCTTGTTCTTCGAAGGGGCTTGGAGTGTCCTGCAGCCAAAAATTGCGGATGGAACCTTCGTGATTGCCAACTCTAGTGTAGCTGAATCCTTAAAAGATAAAGCCGAGCTTACTCGTGATGAAATGGGGCAAATCCTTGGTCAGGTGACAACGAACTGGGATCCAAATGAAGCGAAAAATAAAGCGCAAACCCACTTAACAGCTGTCGGTGCCGATCTGAAAGGCGATGTTGTGATCCTTGCTCCAAATGACGGAACTGCACGCGCGATTGCCGATGTTTTTGCAACGGATAGTGATATTACAAGCTATGTTGTCACTGGTCAAGACGCTGAGAAAGCATCTATTCAATATATTATTGACGGCAAACAGTCGATGACTGTATTCAAGGATGTTCGTACTCTTGTTAAAGATGCAATGGGTATGGCTGTGACGATTTTGGAAGGTGAGACACCTGAAACAACAGGTACTTACGACAATGGAAGCATTGAAGTGAAAGCAAAACAAACGGATGTCATTGTGGTAAACCAAGATAATGTAAAAGCTGAACTCATTGATTCAGGCTACTATGAGGCTAGCGAATTTACCGGACTCGATTAAAAATAAACATCAATAAGACGCGGAATAGTGGTAGATATGTCTATCACTATTTCGTGATTTTAACAGTTGTTTGAGAGGTGATAACCATGAGTGAATACATCTTAGAAATGAATGATATATCGAAAGAATTTACAGGCGTTAAAGCACTCAGCCATGTCAATTTCAAGGTGAAAAAAGGGGAAATTCACTGCTTAGTAGGTGAAAACGGAGCTGGAAAATCGACTCTCATGAAAGTACTCAGCGGTGTCTATCCATATGGAACCTATGAGGGTGATCTCGTATTTGAAGGAAGGATTCAGCAGTTTCATAAAATCAGCGACAGTGTCCATGCTGGGATTGTGATTATTCACCAGGAACTTGCGTTGTTTCCCGATCTTACCGTCTACGAAAATATTTTTATCGGGAATGAAATAAAAGATCGCGGGATGGTTGATTGGAATAAGACGATTGCTGAAGCTGAGAAAATTCTAAAAAAGGTTAACCTCGATGTAAATCCTGAAACTTTGGTGAAGGATTTAGGTGTCGGAAAACGGCAATTGATTGAGATTGCCAAAGCTTTAAGTAAAGATGTAAAGCTTCTGATTCTTGATGAACCAACCGCGGCTCTTAATGAAGACGACAGCGAAAATCTATTAAGGCTGATCCAGGAGTTAAAGAAACAGGGGATAACCTGTATCATGATATCCCATAAGCTGAAGGAAGTCATCTCGATTGCAGATAAAGCGACTGTCATCCGTGATGGAGTTACCATCTGTACGTTGGATGCAGCTAACGATGAAATCTCGGAAAGTACGATCATTAAAAACATGGTCGGACGAGAAATCAATGATATTTATCCGAAACGAGCAAAGAAGCAATTCGGTGAAACGGTTTTAGAATTAAAGAATTGGTCTGCTTATGATCCGAAGTTAGGCCGACACGTTGTCAAAAAAGCCGATCTCCTTGTAAGAAAAGGGGAAATTATTGGGATCGCCGGTTTAATGGGTTCTGGAAGGACGGAGCTGGCATTAAGCATTTTCGGGAATGCAAAGTCTTATAAATTACAGGGTGAAATGGTCGTCGAAGGTAAATTGAAAGTATTAAAGCATCCAAGCGATGCGATTCATGAAGGTATTGCCTATGTAACGGAGGATCGAAAAGGAGACGGATTGTTTTTAATACAAGACATTAAGAACAATATATCCATAGCCAATCTCAACGAACTTTCAAAGAATGGTGTCATCAACGAAAACGAAGAAATTAAAATTGCAAACGAATATAAAGATTCATTGCATATAAAAGCGTCATCACTTGAACAAATCGTCGGAAACTTAAGCGGAGGAAACCAGCAAAAAGTATCTTTAGGAAAATGGCTGTTTGTTGGACCGAAGCTTTTACTATTAGATGAACCTACGCGCGGGATTGATGTAGGGGCAAAATACGAAATTTATACGGTCATGAACAAGCTGATTGAAGAAGGTTTAAGCATCATCATGATTTCCTCAGAACTAGGTGAAGTCCTTGGCATGAGTGATCGTATTTACGTCATGGCCCAGGGTGAAATCATGGGCGAGCTGTCAAGCGAAAAAGCGGATCAGGAAAAAATCATGCAGCTTGCGACTCAATAAGGAGGGTGAAACGAATGAACTTAATGAACGAGGCCAAAAAGCTGTTAAGTGAAAATATTCGAGACTATGGCATGTATATTGCCCTTTTTGTTATTATTATGATATTTACGATCTTAACAGACGGGCTCTTCTTGTCTTCCCGCAATATTAGTAATTTACTAGATTCTACAGGCTATATTGCTGTATTGGCGGTCGGTGTCATGCTTGTCATCGTGATTCGTCACATTGACCTGTCGATTGGATATTTAGCCGGATTCCTGGGTGCCATTGCCGCGATTCTTCTGATGCAGGCGGGTATGCCCGTATATGCTGTCATCCCGATTATTCTCATACTTGGCACATTGGCTGGGTTTACGACAGGCTTTTTAGTTGCGCAAATCGGAATTCCTGCGTTTGTTGCCACACTAGCCGGATGGCTCATCTATCGCGGGGCATTGCTTCAAGTCACTGAAAAAACGGGTACTATCATTATCCAAGACGATAGCTTTAATGCAATCGGTAATGGCTTTATTCCATCGATTATGGAAATCAATGGTCTGCATTTGCTGACATTACTCATAGGTGCACTAGGTATCCTATTTTATATTTACACGGCGATTGCTAACCGCAGGAACAAAATCAAATATCATTTTGCTGTCGTTTCTAAAGAAATCTTTATTATACAATTAGTCTTTGTATCGGCGATTATCGCCTATATTACATGGATTCTGGCAGGATATAACGGTTTTTCATGGACGGTTATTATCATGATGGCTGTTCTTTTTATCTATCATTTCTTTACAACCAAGACTGTACTCGGCAGACATATCTATGCAGTCGGAAGCAATCCGGAAGCTGCTCACCTAAGCGGGATCCACGTTAAAAAAATTACGTATATAGTATTCGGTTCTATGGGTCTGTTATCCGCCCTTTCCGGTATTCTCTTCACTTCCCGTCTGCAGTCGGCAACCACAACGGCGGGAACATTATTCGAATTGGACGCGATTGCAGCTGCTTATGTAGGCGGTGTTTCTTCTGCCGGCGGTGTCGGGAAAGTGACGGGGGCTATCATTGGCGCAATTGTTATGGCATCTTTGACGAGCGGTATGAATCTGCTCGGAGTCGGTATATCCTATCAATATATGATTCGCGGCGGAGTGCTGGCTGCGGCTGTTATCTTTGATGTCACGACTAGAAGAAAAGGGTAATAGAGTTTATTTTTGATACAATACATACAAAGGGGCACGAGCAGTCCCTTTGTTGTTATCCAGATTGATTTAATAGGCATTCATATCCTCAAGATATCCCTCAAAAGTCAATGGTTTAACCTAAGTTTTCATAATTATTCAACTTTTTCTGGCAGATCATGAAGAAAGGAAAGGAGCACGACACATGAGCAAAACGGGAATGATTATCTTTGCGAGCATATTCCTATTCCTCAGTTATCACACGATTATTTCTGCAGAAAAGGTGTTTCGATCCGAGTGGCAAATGCCGCAAATCATAAATACTCCAAACGAACTAGAAAATCGATTGGTTTTAATTACTCAAGATATAGATACCCCGTTTTGGGACAAGGTTGCAAAAGGTGCCATCGAACAGGCACGGGAGGAAGGTGTCAGTCTTGAAGTATGGGGAAGCTATAGTAACAATCAGGACGAGTTTCTGCGAAAAATCGATATTGCCCTATACTCGAAAGTAGCTGGTATTATCGTACAGGGCCTAGATACGGACGAATTTAAAAATTTAACGAAAATTAAAGCATCATCGTATGGAGTCCCGATTATCACAGTGGCGAATGATGTGCCAATGGTAGAAAGTCTCAGGAGAACGTATGTTGGTTCCGATCAATATGAAGCTGGTCAAGCTATAGCCCAGCAATTAATTAGTGACATGGGTGAGGAAGGGACCGTGATCCTCATGTATGACAATCAGCAAGAATTTTACCAGGAACAGCGATTAAAAGGGATTCAAGATGTACTAGTGAAATACCCCGACATCAAAATTGGATATGCAGAAACGTTGGACAATAAAGACCAAATCGTGGCTGCCACCCAAGATATGCTGAATCGGATGCCTAATGCTGAAGCGATCATTGCTGTCAATGCCAATTTTGCAGGAACTTTGATTCAAGAAATTGGAAAGCGCTCTCAACTTGAACCGTACTATATCTATACTTTTGACGATGGTCCCGAATCATTATCTCTTCTAAAAGATGGAAAGGTGGATGCGATGGTTGAGCAGTCGCCTGAACGGATGGGGAAAATCAGTGTTCAGCGTATGGTGGAATGGCTGGATGGTGAGACCGTTCCATTAGATATTGATGGGTACTTTACTGATATTAAAGTAATAAGGGCGAATGACGTTCAATGAATACAATTCACAAGAAGATATGGATGCTTACTATTATTGTACTGGTTATCATGTCCACTATCTGGATCACATTAACCTATTACAACCATAAAACTCAAGCCCAATATAACGAGATCCTGCAGCGATATTTAAGTATGAATGCTGTGACAAGTGCGAGTCAGCAGATCATCGTCGATTTAAATAACTATATGCTGAATTCATCGCTGGATAATATGGAGCTGCTTAGTGGGAGTATAAGTAAAATAGAAAATGTAAAAAATGAAGTTTTTAAGCTGAGAAATAAAGAAAACGATTTCACCTTAACGAACTATGTAAATTTGATTGATAGTTTCATAGAAACGACGGAACGTCTTCTCATCTATCATGC
The DNA here is from genome assembly GCF_900207585.1 of Bacillus oleivorans. Classification (GTDB taxonomy): domain Bacteria; phylum Bacillota; class Bacilli; order Bacillales; family JC228; genus Bacillus_BF; species Bacillus_BF oleivorans. The sequence goes on from NZ_OAOP01000013.1 coordinate 78,353, forward strand.
GGAAAAGGATACGGAGTCATCGGCAAGGGAGTTTTCAGAGGCAACGCGGATATCGAACTATATTTCGGAGATGACCCTTACTTTAATCGATCAAGAGCTAAAGACGTACGATCGATTGTATCGGGGAATCATCCAGCAATCAGAAGAGCTGGTTCAGCTTGGTATTTGGCTTTTACTCCTGATTACATTTCTTTTGCTGCTCGGCACATATTGGTTCTCCTTAGGAATAACGAAACCGGTTCAGCAGCTGACAGCGGCTGCCAATGAGCTGTCAAACGGCCGCTTCGATAGGCAAATAAAGGTAGATACGAACGACGAAATTGCCTTTCTCGCTAAGACATTTGATCGTATGCGCATTAATATCAATAACTTATTTTTAGAAACGAAGCAAAAGGCACAGCTTGAGCACGAACTCCAGCAAAGTAAGATTTTATTGCAGGAAAGCCAGTTTCGCAGCCTGCAAAGCCAGATCAATCCTCACTTTTTGTTTAACACACTCAACACACTTTCTAAGAAAGCTTATTTAGAAGGGTCTGAAGAAACGAGCGACTTGCTTGTAAGTGTTGCCAGTCTGCTGCGTTATAACTTAAAGCGGGTTGATAGAGCTGTAACGCTGAAGGAGGAAGTGCTGGTTATGCAGCAATATATGCATATCCAAAAAGCAAGATTTACAGAACGTCTCCTTTTTTTTACCGATATCAACAAAGACTGCTTAGATGTCACCATCCCGGCGTTAACTTTACAGCCGATTATCGAAAATGCGGTCATACATGCGGTGGAACCGATGGAGGATGGCGGCATCATTTGGCTGCGGATCATGAAGCGAGAAGGGAAGGTCATTATTGAAATCGAAGACAATGGGACGGGAATGCCAAAGGAAAAAATGAAGCAAATTCTAAAGGAAGACACGATTGAATCTGAGGGACATTCTACAGGGATTGGCTTCAGTAATGTTGTGAAGCGGCTTAGACTTTTTTACGGATATGAAGACGTTATCCATATTGAAAGCCGAGAAGGAATGGGTACGAAGGTCGTTCTTCATTTAAAAAGAGGAGTTGATAAACGTGATTAAGCTCCTGATCGTAGATGATGAGCAAATTGAACGGGAAGGAATGCAGGCGATCCTGCAGAATGCATTCCCAACCCTTGTCATCGAACAAGCGAAAAATGGAAAAACAGCGATCGAAAAGACGGTTAGTTTCCAGCCAGATATTATATTAATGGATATAAAAATGCCCGGAATGAGCGGACTGGAAGCGGTGGAACATATCAGTAAAGATTATCCGCACATCAAATTTATTATGGTCACAGCTTACGACACGTTTAAATTTGTGCAGCAGGCAATCAAACTTGGCGCCAAGGACTATTTGCTTAAACCGAGTAAAGCCAGCGAAATTGCTGAGACGATTGGCAAAGTATTAAAACAAATCGAAGTAGAAAAACAGCATCTAGCAACAAGCATATTGCAAAAGGAAGCATTGCAAAAAACGTTAGCCTTAGTTGAGACAGATATCGTGACACAGCTGTTGTTTGATCATGTACATGAAGTCCATTTAGATATGCTCGTGGAAATGCTAGACATTCAAACCATGGATGAGATGTTTGTCATGGTGGTGATTGTTCCGACGAAATCGGAGAATTTATATGCGGCCATTAAAGAAAAAGTAAGACAGAGTGGATTGGTCGGAGCGATATATGGAAGTCAGCTCCCGATCATTGTATTTCGTAACCCAGATCAATCATTTCGTTCACAAGCAGTAAACCTTGCCCGTCAAATATTGTCGATTGCAAAGTTCGAGCAAGAATCAGGATTGTTTATCGGGATTGGCAATGTGTATCGTTCATTGGATGAAGTCAGACAATCCTATCAGGAATCGTTAATGGCAACTATGGATACAACGCTTCCGGTTAAATATAAATTTTATTCAGATGTTCCTAATCTAAATAAAATGTACAACGGGCAATTACATAAACAGCGAGAACAAGAAATATCCGATTCTGTCAGATTAGGAGATTGGGAGCAGGTCCTAAATAAACTGATGGATATCATTCACTATTATGAGATTGAAGGATACAGCCTCTTACAGTCGCAGCAGAAGATTTTAGAAGTTCTCTGGATTGTATCACGAACGCTCAATGAATTGGGTGTCGAAACTGTCACTCCGCTTTATTCCTTCCAGATCCAGGATTATCGCCAGCTTCGCTCCGAAACAGGAATGCTGCTAGATCGCATGAAGGATAAATACATTGAACATTTTGAGCACATGGAATCCGATACGATTCTTAATCTGAAACAATACATTATCGAACACTCGCATGAAGACATTTCTCTCGAACAATTAGCCAAAAAAGTAAATTTAAGTCCGATTTATATCAGTAAAATTTTTAAAGAAAAGCTAGGAATCAATTATATCGATTTCTTAACGGAATGCCGGATTGATCAAGCGAAGAAACTGCTGGCCGATCCTGAGAAGAGCATAAAGGAAATTACATTTGAAGTTGGCTACCATGAGCCGAACTACTTTAGTAAGGTGTTTAAAAAAGTGTGTAACCTAACACCAAAGGAATACCGGAATACACTTTTTAGAAAGAAATCAAAGGTAATGGAGACCGAATTGAAAAGGTGAGAAGCCGATGAGGAGTTTTTTTAACCTAATAAAAATCAAATGGTTACTGCTTATGGCAGCATTGTTTTTCTTAGTCTCAGGCTGTGAAGAACAAAGCGGAAATTCAGGTAATGCGGTTTCCTCTGAAGCATCCGAAAATGAAAGAATCAGCCCTGAACAGCCATCCAACCAAGAGAAGGTCAAAATTGGTTTTCTGATGGATACATTAGAGGAAGAGCGGTGGCTAAAGGACAAAGAGCTGTTCAAAGAATCAGCTGAAGCATTAGGGGCCGAAGTGGAAATATTAATATCACATGGAGATGAAGTCCTGCAATTGGTTCAGGCTGAAACTCTAATTAGCCAGGACATTGATATTCTAGTTGTTGTTCCCTACAATGCCGAAGCGACAGCAGCAATTGTGAATAAAGCCCACCTGTCAGGAATTAAAGTCATCTCTTACGACCGGCTAGTAAAAAATGCTGAGATTGATTTGTACGTATCCTTCGATAATGTACAGGTAGGGGAGCTGCAGGCAAAAGCCATAACTGGACTAGTTCCAAAAGGAAAATATGTTTATATAGGCGGAGCTTACACCGACAATAATTCGCATTTATTTAAAAAAGGAGTATTTAATGTGCTTCAGCCATTGATCGATCGTGGTGATATTACAGTCGTCTACGATCAGTGGACAGAGGATTGGACTCCTGAAAATGCTTATCATAATATGGAAGAAGCGCTTAAGGCTAATCATTATCAAATCGACGCCGTCATTGCAGCTAATGATGGAACCGCTGGCGGAGTGATAAGAGCGCTTGAGGCCCATGGATTAGCCGGGAAGATACCAGTTTCCGGACAGGATGCAGATCTTGCGGCGGTTCAGCGAATTGTTGATGGGACCCAAACGATGACGGTTTATAAGCCGATTAAATCACTGACGGAAAAAGCGGCTGAGCTTGCGGTTATGCTAGCGACAGGTGAAACATTTAAAGCCGAGACAAGCATTAATAACGGCAGAGTCGAAGTCCCTTCCGTCCTCCTTACTCCAATTGCCGTAGATAAGACTAATATCAACGGAACCATTATCGCTGATGATTTCCATTCAAAAGAGGATGTTTATAAGGCAGAACGAGATGAAGAATAATAATATGTATGTAGAAATAGTAAGTAATGCTATTGGCACATAAAGCATGTATAGCGGCACCTAAAACATGTGGCGCGGCACATAAAACATGTGGAACGGCACATAAAACATGTAGAACAGCACATAAAACATATGGAACGGCACATAAAGCATGTGGAACGGCACATAAAGCGTGTGTAGCGGCACATAAAACATGTAGAGCGGCACATAAAACATGTGGAGCGGCACATAAAACATGTGGAACGGCACATAAAACATGTGTAGCGGCACATAAAACATATGGAACGGCACATAAAGCATGTGGAACGGCAAATAAAACATATGGAGCGGCACATAAAGCATGTGGAGGTTTTCGAATCAGTAAAGACTTTACTATTAATAGTGTTATAATTATTAGAAAATATTAAATATTTTTCATTAATAAGGACTGATTCATATGCTGTTACTCAAAACTCCATACCGGGAAGAATTTATCGAAGCTGTTCTCGAAAGTGCCCATTACTGTTTAGTAATCGTCGATGACCAAGGATATGTCATTTATTTAAATCAGAGCTATTGTGACTTTCTTGGAGTCCGACTTGAGGATGCTATGGGCAAACATGTGACTGATGTGATCGAGAATACACGGATGCATCTTGTGGTGCAATCCGGGAAGGCAGAGATTGCAGATTTACAGTATATCCGCGGGAATTATATGATTGCCAATCGGATTCCAGTTTGGTCGGATGGGAAGGTGATTGGAGCGATTGGGGTCGTTCTCTATCGGGACACGAAGGAATGGATGAAGATGAACAGTCATATTAAAGCCCTGCTGCTGGAAGTGGAGCAGTATCGCAATCAGCTGAAGAAAAATCAGGGGGCTGTGTATTCGCTTCATGACATTGTGGCCATTTCTGCGAAGATGATTGATTTAAAAAATAAAGTAAAGCGGGTGGCAACGGGAGATGCTTCGATATTAATTACGGGGGAAAGCGGGACGGGGAAAGAGCTGATTGCCCATAGTATTCACCAATTGAGCGAACGGAGCGGCCAGCCTTTTGTGACAGTTAATTGTGCGGCGATCCCTGAGCACTTGATTGAATCAGAGCTTTTTGGCTATCAGGATGGTGCGTTTACCGGTGCTAAAAAGGGCGGTAAAGATGGGAAATTTCAGATAGCCAATGGCGGCACGATTTTTTTAGACGAAATCGGGGATATGCCGTTGAGTGCTCAAGTTAAAATTCTAAGAGTTTTACAGGATGGGGAGGTTCACCCTGTCGGCGGGGTGAAGCCTGAAAAAGTTGATGTCCGGGTGATTGCGGCAACCAATCAGGATTTAGAAACATTGGTTCATGCAAAAGCCTTTCGCGAGGATTTATTTTATCGGATAAATGTTTTGCGGCTGCATATTCCGCCTTTAAGAGAACGGCAAGAGGATATTCGCGTGTTAGCGAAGTATTTTTTACATAAATCTAGTGACCGATCGGGTAAAAGAGTGCTTGATATCGATAATCAAGTGTTGGAGCGGTTTATGGAATATGATTGGCCCGGGAATGTCCGTGAACTGGAGAATGTGGTGGAAGCAGCAGTTCATTTAACCAACCAGGAAATGATTACGATGGATGATCTGCCTGATCATTTTCAAACAAAGCCAGTTTTAATGGACAAAAATAGTAGTTTGAAAGATATCTTAGAACGGACCGAAAAGCAGGCGATTGAGCAGGCAATCCTTAAATGTGAAGGGGATAAAATCCAAGCTGCCAAACTATTAGGGATCGGGAAGTCGAGCTTGTATGATAAGTTTAAAAAATATGGGCTGTAAGGGAGTTTCCAGAAATTCGGAATCAGTCCAGAAAATCGGAAAATAACTGATTAAACTCGATGGACAAGCTGTTTAGGATCCTTCTTTCCGAAAACTTGGAAAGGGGGATTTTTTTATTTGGGAAGCTTGTTTTCCTAAGGGGCTTAACCGCAAAGTTCATATTTTTTTTAGATTTCGAGTCTGGTTGGCACGATTCTTGCATGTATTTATATGAACGCTTCACGATTTTTTTTAGTAACGAAAGGGGTTGTGAAAAAATGGTTGAAAATAAAGTTTTATTTATCACAGGAGCAGCCAGCGGGATTGGCTATGAAATTGGCGTCAACTTTTTAAAGCAGGGAGCCAAAGTTGTTTTTTCAGATGTAAATGAAGCTAAGTTAAAAGATGTTACTGAGAAGCTCCGACAGGAAGGGTATGACTGCCAGGGGATCCGCTGTGATGTCACCAATGAAGAGGACCTGCAAAAGGCAATCAATCTTACGGTTGAACAATATGGAACGGTAGATGTATTGATTAACAATGCAGGGCTGCAGCATGTGGCAATGATTGAAGATTTTCCGACTGATAAATTTGAGTACTTAATTAAAGTTATGCTTGTTGCACCATTTATGGCGATTAAACACGTGTTTCCGATTATGAAAAAGCAGAAGTTTGGTCGTATTATCAACATTGCTTCTATCAATGGATTGATTGGGTTCGCCGGGAAAGCAGCTTACAATAGTGCGAAGCATGGAGTGATTGGGTTAACGAAGGTTGCGGCGCTGGAAGCAGCCGATTCAGGCGTAACCGTTAATGCGATCTGCCCTGGTTATGTGGATACGCCGCTTGTGCGCGGTCAGTTTGAAGACTTAGCAAAAACAAGAAATATAACGGTTGAGAAGGTTTTGGATGAGGTTTTATATCCGTTAATTCCACAAAAGCGTTTGCTGGCTGTTCAGGAAATTGCGGATTATGCTTTGTTCTTAGCCAGTGAAAAAGCAAAAGGGGTCACGGGTCAGGCGGTTGTGCTTGACGGCGGTTATACAGCTCAATAATTTTAGATAAAAATGGAAGCGTTCACATACATCTTTTGATTTTACAGATGGGATACGGAGAAGCTGCCAGATTTACTAGTTTTATAAGGAGGTAAAAGTATGCTTGGGATTATCTTAGGATTAGCCGTCCTGATGTTCTTGGCCTATCGCGGCTGGTCGATTATCTGGATTGCGCCGATTTCAGCAGGAGTCGTGGCATTAACGGGCGGACTGGATTTATTGGATGCCTATAAAGGAACCTACATGGAAGGGTTTGTCGGGTTTGCGAAGGCATGGTTTCCGGTCTTCATGTTAGGGGCGGTTTTCGGAAAACTTATGGAAGATACGGGAATGGCGAAATCGGTAGCGGTTGTGTTATCGAAATTAATGGGGAAAAAACGGGCCATTCTTGGGGTTTTAATTTCTTGTGCTGTTTTAACATATGGTGGTGTCAGCCTATTTGTAGTGGTGTTCGCCGTTTATCCGCTTGCGATCGGGCTGTTCCGGGAAGCGAATATTAGCCGTAAGCTCATACCGGGTACGGTTGCGCTCGGGGCGTTTACCTTTACAATGACTGCGGTGCCGGGTACACCACAAATCCAGAACTTAATTCCGATGCAATATTTCGAGACTTCACCAACCGCTGCCCCGATTATGGGGGTAGGCGGATACTTCTATTTGCGCTGGCGCGAGAAGGTGATGACAGCTAAGGGTGAGGTTTTTACAGAGCCTGAGGGTAAAAAAATTGTAGAAAATACTGGAGATACACCAAACTTTATTCTGTCGCTCCTTCCTTTAATCGTTGTACTAGTTACATTAAATATTTTGGAATGGGATATCATTATTGCCTTATTATCTGGTATTCTTTTAATCTTAATTTTTAATTTTCAGAAGTTCAAATCGTTCGTTAAAGCGATTAATGCTGGAGCCATTGGTTCGGTTACAGCGATTATTAACACAAGTGCAGCTGTCGGGTTTGGGTCGGTTGTAAAGGCCGTTCCTGGATTTGAGACGTTAACGAATATGTTGCTTAATATTAAAGGGAATCCGTTGATTTCAGAGGCGATTGCGGTTAATTTGCTCGCGGGTGCGACGGGATCGGCTTCTGGAGGAATGGGGATTGCCTTGGAAGCTTTAGGGGATAAATACTACCAAATTGCGATGCAAACCGGTATTTCGCCGGAAGCCTTCCATAGGGTAGCTTCACTTGCTTCAGGTGGTTTAGACACCTTGCCGCATAATGGTGCGGTTCTAACGTTACTTACAATTACTGGCATGTCTCATAAGGACAGTTATAAGGATATTTTTGTAGTTTCCTTGCTGATTCCGATTGTTTCTGTGATTATTGCGATCTTGTTGGCGGCAATGGGGATTTATTAATTAAGTTTGGGGTCAGGCCCGCATTGCTTTAAAGTTTTATTGCACTGGGGGTCAGGCCTCTTTTAATGGAAGAAGGAAAATGAATCAAAAGAACCGTCCCCATGTTTCACCCATGTTTAAAAAAATATTCCTTGACAGGAATATTCCTGTTAGGTTATATCCAGATTATGGAAAAATTATTGAGTGCGCTTGCAGAACCTAATCGTTTACACATCATTGAATTGTTGCGAGACGGGCCTTGTACAGTTGGTGAAATAGCCGATCTTCTTCAGCTCCGTCAGCCTCAAGTTTCCAAGCATCTCCGTGTACTTAGTGAAGCTGGGCTCGTGGAGGTGCAGCCAATCGCAAACAAACGGATCTATCAGCTAAGGTCCCAACCCTTCAGAGAATTAGATGCTTGGCTCGAGTCTTACCGCCAAATCTGGGAAAAAAGATTGGACCGTTTGGACGATTATCTGTACAAATTGCAGGAAAATGAACACCGTGACAAGAAGGAATAATGGATTCAGTACCAGCTATGAAATCTAAATTTTAAGAGGAGGGTAGTTTCGAGAGTTTTTATTCATTAAATTAGGAGGAAAGAATATGTCAGAAAACAAAACTAGTAACTTGACAGTTCAGGTAGAAGGTCGAGATCTCATTATGGAGCGTGTTTTCGATGCACCACGCGATCTCTTATTTAAAGTTTATTCAGAGCCAGAACATTTGGAAAACTGGTGGGGCCCACAAGGATGGCAAACCAAAAACAAAAAATTTGAATTTAAGCCAGGTGGAGTATGGCATTATTGCATGACGTGCATGGATCGAAACCAAGGGGAATTTTATGGTCAAGAATCTTGGGGGAAGGGAACCTATCAAGAAATTATTGAACCAGAAAAAATTGTCTACATCGATCAATTTTCAGATGAGGAAGGCAACGTGCCTGAAAACATGCCAGAAATGTTGATTTCTTTAACTTTCGTTGAACAAGGAGCAAAGACAAAACTCATTATACGAACTCAATTTGCTTCCGCAGAGGAACTTCAAAAAGTACTGGATATGGGAGTTGTTCAAGGATTTGAGTCACAAATCGAGCGCCTTGACGAACTGTTAAAAGAGATACAAGCCGCATAAGGACATCACTAACAAAGGGATCTGACCCTCAGTGCTTTAAAAGCATTTTTGCACTGGGGGTCAGGCCTTTTTTTTTTTAGGTATATTATTTCTTAAGATCCCTTGAGACGAGCTGTTCCGGCTACTGAAATGTTTATTTCTGCACATCGACATATTGGAGAAAGATAATGAAACGCAAGAACCGTCCCCCTGTTTCAAGGCGATTTTCTAGAGATTATTTAACAGTTATGGTAAATTAAACGCGATACTATTTTTTTAGGATGGTGACGAAGATGGCGGTTAAGCAATTGACATCAATTGAAGAATTAAATAATTTTGTGGGACAACCTGGAAAGCATTTGCTTTTTAAACATAGTACCACTTGCCCAATTAGTGCGAAAGCACATGAGGAATTCCAATCTTATGTGGCTGAAAATGAGGCTTCAGCAGCAATCGTACATGTAATTGAAGATCGCCCTGTTTCTAATCAAATTGCAGAAGACTTTAGCATTAAACACGAGTCTCCGCAGATTTTCCTGATTGAAGACGGAGAAGTTAAATGGAATACGTCTCACTGGAAGATTACAAAGGATGCAATCAAGGAGGCTATCGGGGCATGAGCAAACAAGTGATTGTCTATTCGACTGAAGGCTGCATTGAATGTGGCTTTGTGAAACAAATGCTGACAGAAGAAGGCATCCCTTTCGAAGTCCGCGATGTCATGAAAAGTGAGGAGTACCAAAAAGAAGTAGAAAAATTTGGCTTCATGGGTGTTCCTGTAACTGTAGTCGGTGACAAAGCAGTAAAAGGACTTACTCCCGAGTTGAGAGAGTTAATTGCGACAGTGAAATAAATAATTGCAGGGGCCTGACTCCAGTATTGGTACGTATTACCGTAACTGATGGTCAGGCCCTTTATTTTAGCTATTTATTGATTCAACTTGACCCGTTGTTGTCTGCGGATAAAGTCTTTTTCCTATCCATGATTGAATGATTAGAAAAAGTCCGCCGACCGCCCAATATAAGGGAAGGGCTGCTGGTGCGTTTAAGGAAATGACCACAATCATGATTGGTGAAATCAGTCCCATAAGCTTCATTTGCTTGCGTTGCTCTTCTGTCAAATTGATGAGGCTCACCTTAAATTGTAAATAGTAAACAATTCCCGCAATGGCTGTAATCAAAAGGTCAGGCTGTCCGAGACTGAACCACAAAAATGAATGAGTCGCAATTTCGTGGGAACCGCGGATTGCGTAGTACAGTCCGAGCAGGATCGGCATTTGAATTAATATTGGCAAACAACCCATATTTAATGGATTTACCCCGTGCTTTCTATATAAAGCGAACATTTCCTGCTGTAGTTTTTGTTGCTCTTCTTTACTTTTCGTCTCCCTGATCTTCTTTTGAATTTCTTCCATCTCAGGCTTTAATTGTTCCATTTTTATTTTCATTTGCTGTTGATTTTTATATTGCTTCAGCATGAGCGGCATTAAGATAAGCTTTATGATAATGGTGATCGTGATAATGGCGATGCCATAATTATCACCAAAAACAGCTGCTATCCAGTGAATCGCCTCAATAAAAGGATTGACGAGAAACTGCTGAAAGAATCCAGTCTCATTGGTGCTTGATTGCTGACATGCGGTGAGTAGCACAGGACTCAGAACAAATAAGGCTAACAAAAAAATCTTTTTGATGAATTTCAATCTATTTCCTCCTCATTATTTTCTTAAATAAAGTAATAGGAAGAAATAGAGTCCTCTCCATCCTCATCCGAGAATTGATATTTTTTAGCTGCTTTAAACAGCCAGATAATTACGGAACTGACAGTCAGTACCTTATTTATTTGTGAAAGCAAATAAAGCGGCTTTAGATTGTGATCCTTGAAGGAATATGAACTTACCAATGGGGTCTCAATGTTCCTTAATAAAACAGCTAACCCCAGGCTAAGCAAAATCCCGGCATATATCATATAAAAAGTAGAAATACTTGAGACATCCAGCAATAGATCAAACAATGAGAACACCTCATTAATGATGAGTTTGTGTCTTTACTATAACTTGAATCGATGAAAAGGACAAATGGGAAATATATTCGAGGCACCCCCCCGATATGGTAATGCGTATGGGTGTGCAGCCATTTTGTCTTTTTTTGTCAATTTATCAACCTATTTTAAATAATTTAAAAATTTCAAATATTTTATTGACTTGGCTATTTTGATGGGTTACTATACTTAAAAATGAAGTGGAAACTTCAATATTTTTTAGAAAAGAAGTAAAAACGTCAAGAAGGAGGTTGAAAAATTGAAAGATCAGGAGGAGTTCATAGAGGACAAAAGGTTTGCTCAGTGTACAAAAGAAATGTGGGCGACGATTGGGTTATTTGTGATTAATATTTTGTTAGTTGGAGGAGTTTCTTTATTAATCGGTTTTAATAAAACGGCAGATTCTATGAGTTATATTTTGGGATTTCCTGCGTGGTTCTTTTGGGGAGGCATTATCGGGACTTTGATTTTTTGTATCCTTCCTTATTTCATGATTAAGTATTTTTACAAAGACATTTCAATTGAAGCTGAGGATGAAGGGTAGGTGTTTGTTTAATGAGATGGGATGTATTGATACCAATATTTCTTGCTCTGATTGCTACATTTGCAATAGGACTTGTATTACATAGACATATGAAGGTAAAAAATGCAAATTTCCAAGAGGACTACTTTATTGGGGGACGGTCACTTGGCCCGTTTGTATTGACATTTACTATTCTCGCTTCAGCTGCAAGTGCAGGGACATTTATTGGTTCACCAGGAGTTGCCTATAGTTCCGGTTTCAGTTGGATCTTAATTTTACTGACTCAAGTCGGTATGGGGGTCTATATCCTAGGGATTCTTGGGAAAAAATTTGCCATCGTTGCGAGAAAGATTAATGCGGTGACATTAACTGATTTTTTTAAGGAAAGATATCAAAGTAAAACGGTCGTACTGGGAAGTTCGATAGGGATTATTATCTTCATTAGCGCCTATATGGTGGCTCAATTTGTAGGGGGAGCGAGAATCTTAGAATCGATAACGGGATTGCCTTATAAAACAGGATTAATAATTTTTGGGCTAGCGGTTGTCCTATACACAGTCTATGGCGGTTTTAGAGCGGTTGCAATAACTGATGCCATTCAAGGAGTTATTATGATTTTGGGCGGGGTATTGCTTTGGATTTTCTTCTTAGTTAAAACAGAGGGCTTTAGTGGTCTCATCGGACAAATAGCTGCGGAACATCCTGAATTGGTTGAATTACCTGGACCCTCTGGAACAACACCATTAATGCTTTTTTCCTATTTTATGCTGTTTGGTATTGCAGCAATCGGTTTGCCTCATGCTTCAGTCAGGGGGATGACCTTTAAAAATACGGAGTCCATGCATAAGTCTATTATCTATAGCGGTTTTATTATGGCGCTATTTTCGATTTTCTTTGCAACCCTTGGTCCATTTGTCAGGGTGCTTTATCCGGAAATTTCTACACCAGATATGGCTTTGCCTACTCTCATCTTAGATATAATGCCTGGCTGGGTGGCGGGACTTGTATTATCAGCTCCGCTGGCTGCAATCATGTCAACAGTGAATTCCATGCTCCTTGTTACTAGCTCCTCAGTTGTTAAAGATATTTACTTAAATTATATCAACCCTAGAGCAAGTGAAAGGAAGATAGCAAAACTATCCTACTTTTCAACACTAATTATTGGAGTAGGTGTTGTTTTATTCGCCTTGACACCTCCGGATTATTTGCAATTTCTTGTAATTTATGCGATTGGCGGCCTAGAAGCTACATTCTTTGCTCCGATTGTCTTTGGTCTTTACTGGAAGAGAGCAAATAGATGGGGAGCAATTGTTTCCATGTATTCAGGCTTAATTAGCTATATCATTCTTGGTGAGTTTTTCCCGAATCCTTTCGGAATGCAAACTATTGTAACAGCAACTGCATTTTCCATTTTCATGATGATTGTATTCAGCTATTTAACTCCACGACCTTCACATCAAATTATCAATAATTTCTGGGGCAGCCAGAAAAGTAATGCCTCTAATCTTAAACATCATTCCATTGGATAAACATTAAAACTTATAGAGGTCAAACCATTTTATGAAGATGCTAAAAGAAACGATTCGATTAAAATTTAATGAATTAACAAAAAGACAGCAAATCGTTGCAACTTTTGTAAGTGAGCATGAAGAAAAAGTAGCGTTTTATACTGCTAAAGAGCTTGGAGACATTACCAATACCAGTGAGTCAACGGTCATTCGTTTTTGTTATAATCTCGGTTTCTCCGGGTACAGTGATTTACAGAAGCTAATTCAACAAACAGTCTTAAAAGAGAAACATGATGAAACTTTTGAAAATTATCGTCATTCAACAGAAGCTCTTAGCGGAAATCAGCAGCTTATTGAACATACACTTGCAGAAGATATTTACTATATTAAAAAGCTTTCAGAATCAATTGATCTAGAGACGTTAAAAGTCATTATTAAGAGAATTGTAGAAAGTAAGAATCGCATCATATTAGGATTTAGAAGTTCCCATGCCCCGGCTAGTTGGCTTGCTTTTAGTCTTAATGTTGTAATCGGAAATTCGCACCTTTATCGTGTTGACATTGATGATGCGATTCATATCATCTCACAAATTTCAACTGACAGTTTAGTGATTGCTTTTTCGTTTCCCCGGTATGCACAAGAGACGCTTACCTTTGTGCAGGCTGCAAAGAAACGCGGGGCATCCATTCTTGCCATTACAGATAATGAGCTTTCTCCAGTAGGCATTCTGGCAGATTATTTGTTGAAAGTGCAATCACCAACACCTTCTGCATTGAAGGGAATGCCAGTCATTTTTTCGTTACTTAACTTGTTAGTAAACGCAGTTGCCGTTTCTGATTGGGAGGATGTAAAGAAGAGATTAGACGAATACGAAAATATTAGCTATGACTTCTTTCCATTTGTTAAACCTGAATAATTCTCTATTCATTAATAGCCATCTGAAATTACAGGAGGTCTTACCATGTTTGATTATATAATTAAAAATGGACATATATACGACGGGACAGAAAATCCATGGACTAAGTCTGATTTAGGTATTAAAGACGGAATCATTTGTAAGATTGGTGATTTAAACAATGAAAGTGCGAAAAGAATCATCTATGCCAACAAAATGGCAGTAACTCCTGGATTTATTGACACACATGTTCATTCTGATCTCCTTTGTATAAAACCGGAGATTCATAAAATTAAAGTTTTACAAGGAGTAACAACGGAATTATTTGGCCAGGATGGGATCTCAGTAGCCCCTGTATCAGAGGAAACCAAGCCGCTTTGGCAAAAACAATTAAAAGGTTTAAATGGTGATATTGGTGATTGGCCATGGAATTCAATTGAGGAATATCTCAACTTTTTAGATCAATCCGACATTGCTGGGAATGCGACTTACCTTGTTCCACATGGTGCTGTTCGGACATTGGTAATGGGATTTGACGGCCGTGAAGCTACCAAAGAGGAAATGATTAAAATGAGAGAACTAGTTGAGGAAGGAATGAAACAAGGGGCAGTAGGATTATCTTCAGGGCTTGTTTATCCGCCTAACGTATTCTCGAATAAGGAAGAGCTAATTGAGATTTGTAAGGGAGCAGCAAAATATAATGGCTGTTTTGTAGTCCATATTCGTAACGAAAGTAATAAGTCACTTGAAGCGTTAGAAGAAGTAATAGATGTAGCTAGACAATCAGGTGTGCGACTCCATGTGTCTCATTTTAAGGTTGCCGGAAAAATAAATCGATCCAAGTATGAACAGGCTCTGGATAAAATGGAAGAAGCAAGGAATGAAGGTATTGAAGTAACCTTCGATCAATATCCTTATACTGCAGGATCCACGGTTTTTCATGCGATACTTCCCCCCTGGATGCATTCAGGAGGAACTGCAGAATTATTGGAAAAATTAAAAGACACGGATGTACAGGCGCGTATAAAAGAAGATTTTAAGAATAATAGTGATTATGAAAACTGGGTTCTTACTTGCGGGTGGGAGAATATCACTCTAACCTCTGTTTCAACTGAAAAGAACCGCTGGGTTGAAGGAAAAAATATGGTTGAAATTTCAGAGTTGCTGGGAATTGAACCTGAAGACGCAGCTTTTCAGCTTCTTCTTGAAGAAAATGCCGGAATCACTATGCTTGTGCATTGGGGCGAAGAAGAAGTAATAACTGGCGGGATGCAGCATCCATTACAAATTGTCGGCTCTGACGGTATTTTTGGAGGTAAACCGCATCCGCGTCTTTACGGAACGTATCCTAGAGTATTAGGGCATTTTGTTAGAGATAAACAAGCATTAACACTGGAACAGGCGGTTCGTAAAATGACAGGTGCACCTGCCCAATTGTTACGGCTTAAGAACAGAGGCCTCATAAAAGAAGGATATGCTGCTGATATTGTTATTTTTGATCCGGATACCATCAAAGATAATGCAACCTATGAAGATCCTCTACAAGAACCAACCGGTATCCATTATGTATTTGTTAATGGCCAACTAGCAGCAGAAGATGGGAAATTCTTAGGTGCTACGGCTGGCCAGGTGTTACGAAGAGAAGGGGAATATGTTGAGACTGTAAACTAATCTTTAAGTTTAGAAAATTTTACAAGTCAGTAAGTCCCATTTCATCAAAAGGATACTAATTGGCCAGACCCCTCGTGGTAAAGAGTTACCACGCACGAGAGTCAGGCCATTGTAAAAATTTTAAACTTGTGTATAATCTATGGTAATTGCATATGTTAAAAGTTTTCTAGGGTTCCGCAACAATGGTGTTGGACTGGTCCGAGAGAAAACTCACAGCTATGCTGTGTCACGGAAGGATAAAAGCCTGGGAGATACTGTTTAACAGTAATCTCTCAGGTTTTTTTGTTTTAAGTAAAATTCAAGAAGGAGGTTATATTGAATGAATGCTAATTGGCTTAAAGTGTTTATTGGTGCATTTTTTGAAGTATTTTGGGTTATCGGTCTAAAACATGCAAATGGTTTTTGGACCTGGACAGGAACAGGCATCTCGATTTTTATAAGTTTCTATTTAATAATAATGGCTAGCCGGAAACTTCCGGTCGGGACTGTATATGCAGTGTTTGTAGGATTGGGGACAGCAGGAACAGTCATATCTGAAATCATATTTTTTGGAGAACCAATCAAAATGGAAAAAATTATTTTGATTTTACTATTACTAGCTGGTGTTATTGGATTGAAGTTAATAACAAAAGACGATATGGAGGAAGGAGTTGAGTCCTAATGGCCTGGGTATCATTAATCATAGCAGGATTATGTGAAGCATTTGGTGTTTTATCCATTAATAAATGGATTAACAGTCGTAATTGGAAATCCTTATTATTAATAATTCTCGGATTTGGAGCTAGTTTTCTATTTCTTGCTTATGCAATGAAAACTCTGCCTATGGGGACAGCTTATGCAATATGGACAGGAATTGGCTCATCTGGCGGAGCAATATTAGGCATCATATTTTACGGTGAATCAAAAGAATGGAGAAGAATTGCATGTATTGTAACTATTTTAGGTGCGGCAATTGGACTAAAACTCGTTTCGTAAAATAATTATTTTAATGCGAGTCAAAACAAAAGAAGTAGCGGACCGCCTAGCTGAAGAGGAGGTGGTACGTTTATATCAACATCAAACTAGCAGTTCACTACGGTATATAGTTGCTAAGATCAGCTGTTCAATGCACCTAATCTCATTATTATCTTAATCCAAAATATAATTTAAAGATACATTGAATCAACCTTGACAAGATAGTATTTAATAATGATTAATAACCATAATAATATTATGTAAACAGTGCGGAAGCCTATATTTTCAATAAAAGTCGATTTGTGTGACCTACCCCTTAATGTGCTAACGTATTTGGGGGCAGGTCGCTCATGGGTTTACTTATTTAATTATCAACCGAAACGCTTTCACAACAATTCCATCATTAGCCGGCACAAAATCGTATTGCGGCAAACGTTCAAAGCCCATTCTTGAATAGAGGCTGATTGCATTTTTCATAAATTCGCCAGTATGAAGTCCGATAGCATATAAGTCTTTAGCTTTCGTTCTTTTTATACACTCCGAAATGAGAGAGGTGGCTACTCCTTTTCCTTGGGCATCGGGGGCAACCGCGAGCATCCTTATTTCTGGGTAATCCAGTTCCTCTACATACCCATCGTATGCATCCATTTTTGGAGGAAATAATGCAACACTGCCGACAATCTGACCATTTAGTTCCGCAACAATCACCTCAACATTTGGCTCCGTATCTGCAGTTGAAAGGATTGCCTTCTTAAGTGCATTCCAGTGGTCAGCTGGAATAACCTGTGCGTGCTCATGATAGGCCGCAACTCTTTGTTTACGAATAAATTCCATTTCTTCATTTAAGGCATCACGTATTTTTAACATGATTTGAGCTCCCCAATCTATGGCTGGATTAAAAATTTTTCTTGGCTTTTACTTAAGGTTTCACGATTATGCGGCAGGTTCCAAACAGATATATCTGGACCTTTAGGCAGAATTTTAATTTCAGGTTTATCAGGTGAAATTGTGATGGATAAATGGTAGTGCCGTTTGATCGCAGCAAAATCAGTCGTATCCCCAAAGCCAGGTGTTTGATATAAATCGCGGACATAGCCCCAGAGGTTAGGGAACTCGCGAATCAGATTTCTGTTTGTATTGAAAGCATTGTAGTAAGCTGCATCAAAACGAACAAGCGTCGTATAGAGGCGCACATCAGAATCGGTGATGTAATCCCCGAATAAGAACCTCTGATTAGAAAGCCTTTCCTCTAATTCATCTAATCTTGCAAAAAGGGTATCGTATGCTTTTTCATAGGCTTCCTGAGACTGAGCAAAGCCGCATTTATATACGCCGTTGTTAACATCATGGAAAATGACATCGTTTAAAGCATCGATCTGTTCACGCAAATGTATAGGGTATAGATCAGGAGCATTTTTTTTATGAAACGGTGCCCAATCCACTTCGAGATAATTAGTTAGCTTAAAATAATCATTTTGGACCGCGTGTTTCTTTTTAATGTCGACTAGTACTGGAACTGTTGGCCGTCCCTCATAATCCGAATCTGCATTTTTATAAACCTCGCTCACATATCGAATGCCTAAAAGAGGATCAACCCCGTCTTTATCTAAAGAAAATTCCCAGTCGACCCGGTCAATCCTAGGGCGCATCGGACTTGCCGTACCCAGGCTAATCACGTTTTCCAGACCTAAAATCTTTCGGACAATGACCGAGCGATGCTCCCAGGGACAAGCCGCTGACCATAATAAGCGATATCGCCCTGATTCAACCGGCAATTGACCCGGTAGGTTTCCGAATGGTGTGGTAAATCTATTTTTTTGCCTGTTAAAGGAACCGTCAGCCTTAATTTCGTGGGGTTTCTTGGATTGCTCTTCAACTTCAGTCATGTAACCACCCTTTCTAATGGAAGTGTCGGAAAATATGTAATAATAAAAAAAGTAAACTTTACCGTATTTTAGTTTTTTTATAGAGTCCTAGTCAAATAAATGATTTTAGTATTTATAATCTGGGAATCCCTTTCGTATCGGACATAGGATCCGCTATTTCTATAATTTAGTGGGATCTTGAGATTTTGCGGACATGAGATCCGTTATTGAGTGATTTTTATTGGAAAATGCCCTGATTTCTGCTGAATAACGGAACGTATGTCCGCTCGGTTAGAAAAACCCCTGAATTTTATCTGAATAACGGAACCTATGTCCGCTAACCCCAAGTTAAGTCTGATGCCTCGGGAATAAAAAATACCGAGGAAGAAAATATTACCTTTTATAAGACAAGTGATCAGGAGGTTTACATGAAGGGACTAACAGGAAAGGTACCATTACTAATTACAATACTGTTATGTGTTATGACAGGATGCGGAACAGCGATAGATGAGGGAGATGAAGGCACTGCTGGAGAAGGTAATGGTGCAGCAGCCAAGGCAGAAATCCAGGAGAGGCTGGATGCTCAAGTGAATTTTAATAAGGAAGCTAATGAAACGCTTGGCTACATGGAGGGAGAGGATTTCCCTCATTTTCGCAATGAACTGAACCTGATTGCAACTGCGATTGGCAGTGATGTCCGCTTAGAATCAAACAGTGATGAGGAAATAAATAACGTTATTTCAACTCTGCAAACCGCCATTGAAGAGCTTGCCGATGAAGAGGCTGTAAACGCACTTGAAAAGCTGCACTCCAGTCAGGTGATTTATACAACTGTTTTTCAGACAGATATCGGGTACGCCATGAATTGGATCGATATAACAAGCTCGGAAAGCACTTTTAACTTTTTTATAACTTATAAATCCAAAGAGCTTACGGAAGAAAGTGAGATAATCGAAGAAATAAACTCGACCATAGATGTGATGGAGTTTTCTGTTTTGGGCAGCTTAACCGACTTAAAAGGAGAAGCAGAATTTTATGGAGATGACTTTCCTGAAGAAGAACGGACACTGTTAAACCAAACCATCGAAAGTATGACATCCTGCTATAACGGACAAATTGCGATCCTTGAGAGTTTAAAACCAGGGGCAGAACAAAAGGGAGTCTCTGTTGATGAGCAATTAGACACCGTTATTTCCGATTTCGAAGAAGCGCAAACAACCAAAGAGGAATTGGAGCAGAGTTATGGATTAAATCAGGAGTAAGAGATGGTGGTATGGCGATTAGCGATTAATCATAGGAAGAGACAAATCAGGTGTATTCAAAAAATTTGACAAAAAAATTTATTTATGCTATAATTTACAGTTTACGAAAAATCGGGTAATATGGGATTCTCCTGGCCAGGGGAATCCTATTTTTTTTATGAAATGAAGGAGAGTGGTATTTTCATGAAAAAAGAAAGTCTTACTTCATTAATATCCGCTTTTGGAAGAGCTTATCACAGTCAATTTGACACACCGAAAATCTTTGATGACTATCTTGCAAAGAATCTACTTACACAAAAGGAATTTAATGATATCAAAGAGAACATGGTTCGAGGTATCCAGTTTTTCGATCAAGAAATGGCGGAAAAATTTAAGGGCAATGCAGACGAGGGATTAAAATGGATTACGCAGATTCAATTATCTCCAACTCCATTAGCACGTGCAGCTTATTGCGAAAAGGTCTTGCTCAATGAAATTTTATTAGGGGTTAAGCAATATGTCATACTGGGAGCCGGATTGGATACTTTTGGTTTTCGGCATCCAGAATTAGAAAACACCCTGGAGATCTTTGAAATCGATCATCCCGCTACACAGGAGTTTAAGAAAAAGAGGCTGGAGGATGCTAATTTTACCATCCCGAATAATTATCATTTTGTTGATATGGACTTTACGAAGAACTTCAATGAAACAAATCTAATAGGTGCCGGGTTTAGGAGGGAAAAAACATTCTTGAGTCTGCTGGGAGTTTCTTATTATCTTACAAAAGCGCAGTTTTCAAGCTTACTCAATCATTTATTTAGTCAGCTGCCCTCTGGAAGCTCGATTGTGTTTGATTATGCTGATGAGAATTTATTTCATGCAAAAGGAAAGTTTAATAGAGTTGAAAATATGGTGAAAATGGCGGCAGCCAGCGGGGAGACAATGAAATCCTGTTTTTCATATAACGAAATAACGAGTCTTTTAGAAAAATCAGGTTTACTGATATATGAACACTTGTCACCTGAAGATATCGATCGCTTATATTTTAGAGATAGAAATGATTATCTTTCAGCCTTTGAAACGATTCACTATCTTCATGCTGTTAAAAAGTAAATGATAGGGGCAGACCCCATGCCCATCAAGCTAACAAAGTAAATTACTAGATACGAAATGATCCTTGTTTTAAAACTAGCGAGTGATGGAAAAGTAGGCATGCCAAAGA
>NZ_OAOP01000014.1 GCF_900207585.1 Bacillus oleivorans
CACGCCGCCAGCGTTCGTCCTGAGCCAGGATCAAACTCTCCATAAAAGTGTTTGATATAGCTCTTAAAAAAATAGAATTAACGTTGACGCTTTTCCTTGTTCAGTTTTCAAGGAACAAGATTACTATCTTATCACAGAAATTCATCTGCGTCAATAGTATTTTTCACTTTTTTGTTAGTCACTCTTCAAAACAGCGACCTTTATATATTAACACTCTACACAAGTAAATGTCAATAACTTTTTTTATGTTTTGTTGCTGACTTGTTATCAGCGACGATTACTAATATAACAGGGAACGGCTCACTTCGTCAACCGTAAATTTATATTTTAATTATTTGTATTTTTTCGAACGCAAGTAAGCTATGTATTCATTTTTCGGGGCTACTCTTTGCAACATCGAGAATAGGATTTTATATCTTTCCTCCATTGATCTCTTTACCACATGACTAATTCGCTCATCCTCTAAATCAAATAAAATCTCATCCATCTCTTTCTTTATTAAATACTGAAGTTCTTTTTGTTCTTGTGAACTTAGTAACATTCCAAACAAATATATTCCCCCCGTCGTCAGAGTAACAAATAAATAAGAAAAGAATCGAATTTTATAAGTGCCGGCTATATAAACCCGAAATACATTAGAGCGTAATTTAGTTATTTCCAAAGTTTTAATATTTATTTCAATTCACTGAAATTATTGGCCGAATAATCACTCTGTCCAAAAAATTGGACATAAACCTTAAGTCCAAGCATATGTTGAATAGTAGATGTCAACAAGGGGTGGAAAATCGATTATGGGATTTATATTTGTCTTAAATGGAAAGCGTCTTAAAAATGTACTCCTAATTATTTTTACTGCTCTCTTTACGGCATGGTTCTTGTTTGTTCAAAATTATGTACAAGTTCCTGTTTTTTCAACTGATCAGGGACCGAAGGCTTTTTATAGGGGAGATCAGGGCGTTGTATTGAGTTTTAATATTGGATGGGGAGATGAAAAAGCAGAGCCGATCCTAGACACCTTAGAAAAGCTAGAAGTGAAAAATGCCACTTTTTTTCTCTCGGGTGCCTGGGCTGAACGTCATCCAGATTTGGTTGAGCGTATAATCAAAAACGGATATGAGATTGGAATTTTAGGGTTTAATTACAAGGATTATTCAGGAATTAAAGACGAGGAGATACGTAAGGACATTAATTATGCTCTTACTGCGTTCAAAAAGCTAGGAATCAAAAAAGTAGAATTTGCCCGTGCTCCTACGGGACATTTTGATGAGCGTTTCTTAAAAATTGCCGATCAATATGGTTTAGATGTTGTTCATTGGAGTGTGGATTCAAAGGATTGGACGAATCCTGGGAAAGATGCGATTGTGGCGAACGTGTCAAAAGCGAAAAAGGGAGATATCATTCTTCTTCATGCTTCTGATTCAGCCAAGCAAACTGCAGTTGCTCTTCCTCTCATTATCAGTTCCCTTAAGGATAGGAACCTAGAGATAATCCCGCTTTCGCAAATGATTTCTGATGCTGAGCCAAAATCGAGTGAAATTAAATAAGATGTATGAAATAGTAAAGGCTGTCCTCAAGCACACTCACTCATTAGAGATGCTGGAGAACAGCCTTTATTCAGTTTATTTTTTTACAGTTTGAACTTGAACAGCCGCTTTTTTATTTTTACGAGCTTCTCTTTCTGCTTCAGAGCGTTTTAAATAGTAAGGTAATCTTAATAACTGATACGTATTACATACTAAAAGTGAAATCATCATAAAATAAATCCAACTCTCGTCCCCCACACGCAGTACAGCAATTAACTCAATTGTGGTCGCAGCAATGATAAAGAATAAAGCGGAGATAAATGTATCTTTATCTGTTTGCTTCGCTTTTAAAAAGGCAATCACGAGGCCATAAACGAAAAGGATCACGGCTACTATCCAAAAATCGAAGTAGATGAGGTCAAAAATAACCACTGCAATTAAAATAATTTGTACCGTATTCCAAAGCCGTATGGACTTAAAAATGCCTAATCCAAACCGGTGAATAGTGAGATAAGAGAAGAAGCCCATTTGGCTAATGACACTATATATTAATCCAATACCGAATAACCAAATAGAAGACCACAGGATTTCTGTGAAATTAATGGGAGAGAACATCCAGGCGAAATCAGTCCATCGTGCAGCAAAACCTGAAAAGATCCCTGTCATCCCCCCCACCAGCAAGGTTGTTATAAATAAACGTACCCAATTACGACTTGTCACAACATTGGCCTCCGTTCAAAAATTATCACTACCTGATTGTACCAAAGGAGAGCTTTAAAAATCCACAAGTTACACTGCATAAAAATTGAACATTGTTTTACATTAATGAATAGATGGTCTTCTACTTATTATTTGATAATCAACATTAGAAGAATAGATACATGGCTGTATAGAAAGGGAGGCGGTCATCATGAAGAAAATATGGGGTATTACTTTTATTAGCTGTCTTTTTTTATTAACGAGCTGTGGCGGACAAGGTGCCAACACTGGTCAAATGGATTATGAAGAGACGAAAAGAATGATGGTCGATATTCTTAAATCGGATGAAGGTAAAAAAGCCTTTGAGGAAATTATGACAGATGAAGAAATGCAGACTCAGCTTGTTATGGATCAAAAAATTGTTTCACAAGCTATAGAAGAGAATTTAACCTCAGATAAAGGAATGGATTTTTGGAAAAAAGCCTTTGCAGATCCAAAATTTGCAGAGGCAGTAGCTAAATCGATGCAAAAGGAAAATGAAAATCTTTTAAAGGATTTAATGAAGGATCCCGAGTACAGGGATATGATGATTGAAGTATTAAAGGATCCCGAGCTTGCCAAAGCAACTGGAGATTTATTAAAAAGCCAGGAATTCAGACAACACCTGCAAACCGTTGTCATCGATACCTTTGAAAGTCCTCTATTTAAAGCCAAACTGCAAGACGTTTTATTAAAAGCGGCTGAAGAAATGGGAGACGGTCAGCAACAGCAAGGCGGCGAAGAGGGTGGCGGCCAGGCTGCTGGCGGTGGCGGTGGCGGAGGAGGCGATGGCGGAGGAGGCGGTGGCGGAGCATAACCGTCATCACTTCTCCATTCCTTTGCCAAGTGTTGTGTTTGATAAAGAGTTAAAAAAACGAAAAGGCCGTCGAAAGGATGGCCTTTTCGTTTTATTTCTCTAATTGATTGACTAGTTTTTCAGCGATTTCCAGATAAATTTTTCCTAACCTTTCATCTGCTTCATATACAGATGGAGCAAATTCTTCTTTATTCCAATCAGGCTGTTCTAAAGGAAGCTGTCCGAGCAGTGGAGCACGAAGCTCTTCTGAAAGCTTTTCGCCGCCGCCTTTACCAAATACATATTCTTTTTCACCTGTCACTTTACTTTCGAAGTAAGACATGTTCTCGATAACCCCAATAATTTCATGCTCCGTTCTTAATGCCATCGCACCTGCACGGGCTGCTACAAAAGCGGCTGTAGGGTGTGGGGTGGTTACTATGATTTCTTTACAGGATGGCAGCATGGTATGAATATCAAGTGCCACATCACCTGTGCCTGGCGGTAAATCAAGCAGTAAATAATCTAATTCTCCCCATTCTACTTCCGAAAAGAAGCTATTTAACATTTTGCCAAGCATTGGTCCTCTCCAAATAACTGGAGCATTGTCCTCGACAAAGAAGGCCATTGAAATAACTTTGACTCCAAAACGGTCTACAGGAATGATCTTATCCCCTTTTACCTGAGGCCGGTTTGGAATCCCCATCATATCCGGTACACTAAACCCGTAAATATCCGCGTCAATAATACCTACCCGTTTCCCTAATCGGGCTAAGGCAATCGCCAGGTTAACAGACACCGTTGATTTTCCAACTCCGCCTTTACCACTCGCAATCGCAATAAAAGTAGTATCGCTATTTAATAATGAAGTCCCGCTGCCAGCACGCTTAAGCTGTCCTCTAAATTTCTCAAGAACTTCTTCAGGCAGTTCCGTAAAGCGTAATCCGACCGATTCTGCTCCAGAACGTTTTAATACGTCGACAATCTTTCCTTGTAGCTGTAATTGCTCGGCCGTTCCTGTCTTGGCAATTGCTACTTTAAGACTGACGTGATTTTTTTCTTCCTTAATTTTGATTTCGGTAATACCATTGGTTTCTCGAAGTGATTTATTTAAGAAAGGATCTTTTAGTTCTTGCACTAAAGCCCGTACTTTTTCCTCCGTTAACACGTCTAACCCACCTCTTTTATGTATTCGTTTCCATATAGCTATTATAACATAGCTCTTCCAATTATTCTCTTATCCTGTTTGGTCATTCATCTTACTCATATAAAAACTCGCCAGCTTAGGGCGAGTTTAATCGTCTTTGGGTTCCTCGTAATTCACCTCTGAAAAATACCGGAGGATTCCTTTATATATAGATGCTGCCAGCATTTCTTGATATGCCTCATTTTGAAGATTCCCCCGTTCGATCGAATTCGATAAGAACCCCACCTCAACTAGGACCCCGGGTTTTTCAGCATGTTTGATTAAGAAAACGTTGTTAATCTCCTTCGCTTTCCTGGTCGTATTTTCAAGATTACGGGTCAGCTCGCTTTGGATAAATTTTGCAGCTTGTTCATTTTCTTTGTATCGGGGGCTATAAAAGGTTTGTGCACCCGACCATCTGGAGGAAGGGAATGCATTTAAATGAATACTTAAAAAGAACTCCGCTTCTGATTCATTGATAAGAGCTAATCTTTTATGGAGGTCTTCTGTCTTTCTGCGGCTATATCCCCTAGTCTCGGGGTCGGCTAGATCAACATCTTCCTCCCTTGTCATCAAAACAAGTGCACCTTGCTGCTGAAGGAAATCCCTCAGTTTTAATGAGATATTTAATGCAATATCTTTTTCCACCACATTTTCTTTACTGGCACCTGGATCCACGCCCCCATGTCCCGGGTCCAAATAAATGATTTTTCCCGTTAAAGGCAAATTCCAGGAGTCCCATGATTCATCATTTTTGATATCAAATTGTATGATAAAAAATAGCACTACAATCCCTATAGAAAAAATAAACCATTTTGCATTTTTTCTCACTTTCGCTCCCCCTCTAGTCCATCATATGGGACAAGGAGGAGATTTAGAACTTATTTACATTTCAGTTTTAGCTTATATCTCTTTACGGATTTTAAAAATCCATCCATCCAAAAAACATGAACAAATTGTTCACATTGCAAATAGAGAGATTCTTGAATCATCGATTTATTTTCAAAAAACCCTTCCATTTCGATATAGTGAAAAAGAGTATCAATCAGGAACTTTTCTTCTTCATAGCAGCGTCTTTTTACCTGCTCGACCGTCTCGCCAAAATAACCAAATTTCCCATAACGGCCTCCTAGTAAATACGCTTCTATCGCTATATCCTGACAGCACTCTTCCAGCTGGTAGATGGGAATGTATCGATTGGATTCTATTCCTTTGATAAAACACTCTAACGTCTTCTTTTTTAACCACTCTATCGAAAGCTCTCTGAGCAAGCTTCTTTCTAATGAAATTTCCCTTTCCCTTTGCTTTTGCATAAAGCTGTGGATTACAGTCATTTGCGACCACCTCATGGATAGTCTTCATCGTTTTATGGTGACTCATACGGATTTCAGAGCACGAAATAACTCACCATTATAGATGATTTCTTCCATGTATAATGAGGTTTTTAAGAGCTGTGGCAGTCTATCACATAGCTTCGAAAAAGCGCGGCTGATGGGGATAAAGTGCTCCTCTTTAGCCAAGCAATCCCAATTTCCCGGAAGCATTTAGACTCGGAAATTGAAAGTTGTTTGATTTTATCAGAGCTAATCCCATGGAATGCTGGAATAATCGTGACTCCAAGCCCGGATGAAACTAAGCCAGCAAGCGTGGAAACATCCTCTCCTTCAAATTTAATCGCAGGTGTAAAACCTGCCTCTTCAAATAAATGATCCGTAATTTCCCTCATACCTAATCCCCTTTTAAAGCTTATAAACGGATCTTCTTTAATTTCACTCAAATGAATCGATGACTTTGTCGCAAGACGATGGCCAGCTGGAACATACACGAATAATTCTTCTTTTAATAATGGATGCCATTCAATTTCGGGATGATGACTTATAGGACCAATCAGGCAAAGATCGACCTCTCGATTTAAAAGCTGCTGAATATTGGCAGTCGTCTTGCTTTGAAACAATTGTATTTCTACATCTGGATACATGTTATTAAAATGACTAATGATATCAGGCAATATGGTTAACCCTAAAGTTGGTAAAAAAGCGAGTGAGACTGTTCCCGTATATGGATTTTTCAAATGATTGATTTCTTCTACTCCCATTGAGATTTCGTTTAATGCATTTTCAACTCTTATTAAAAAATGATGACCGAACTTATTTAACTCAACGGAACGTCCGGATCGGTCAAAAAGCGGTACTCCCAATTCTTCCTCTAATTTGGCGATTGACCTGCTAAGGGCAGGCTGTGAAATGTTTAATTGCTCCGCTGATTTTCTAAAATGCTCTTGTTTCGCAACTACCCGGAAATATTCAAGCTGCTGCCATTCCATCTCGTTTGCCTCCTCGCTGCTTCGATTACAAAAAGGTATCATTTTTATAATTATAATATATTAGACATTATTGAAATAGACGGCGTACACTGAGCATAGAAAGCCAAAGGAGATGTCATCAATGCCATTTATAGAATTTGGCACCAAAGAATACACCCGTACCTTTTTAAGTATGTTAATTGGAAGTATCGTTACCTTTGCGATTTTATATTTTCCGCAATCATTGATTACCGTTTTTTCTGATGAATTTTCGATTTCACCGTCAACCGCAAGCTTCTCGCTTTCATTTGCAACAATTGCATTGGCTTGCAGCATGCTGATTATTTCAGTAATTTCAAATGCGTGGGGACGTAAAAAAATGATGGGAGCTTCCCTGCTTATTGCATCAATACTGACTATCGCAGCTTCGTTTAGCCCTAATTTTGAAACGCTGATTATTTTAAGAGTCCTGCAAGGAATAGCAATTAGCGGTTTTCCTGCTGTCGCTATGACATATTTAAGTGAAGAAATATCGCCGCGCCATTATGGAAGAATTCTTGGTATTTATATTGCAGGGTCAGCGTTTGGTGGATTTCTCGGAAGGTTAATTGCCAGTATATTTACAGACTTTTTCTCTTGGCATATGGCCTCCCTCATTTTAGGAATTCTCTCTTTAGCCGGCAGCCTGCTGTTTTTGATGTATCTGCCTGAATCGAAACATTTTAGCAAAACGGCACTATCAGTTCAAAGCTGGGCAGCAGGTATGATAAGCGGATTGAAGGATCGAAAACTCCTTTATTTGTATGGCCTTGGCTTTTTATTTATGGGAGTTTATGTATCATTATTTAATTATATTGGCTTTCCCTTATCGAGCCCTCCTTTTCTATTAAGTCACACCATGATTGGTTTACTCTTTATATTTCAATTAACTGGATCGTGGAGCTCAGTCTTTTTTGGCAAGCTGACTGAACGCTTTTCCCGCTCTGCTTTAATAAGCTGTTCGATTGTATTGCTAGTTATAGGCGGTTTACTTACCTTGTCTGAACAAATTGCAGTTCTGATGCTTGGGCTGATTCTATTTGCTTCAGGATTTTTCGCTGGCCACACAGTTGCCAGCAGCTGGGTTGGTGTAATGTCTCCACCAAAAATTAGAACCTACACTTCTTCGCTTTACTTGCTGTTTTATTACACAGGGTCTAGCTTCATTGGCTGGCTGGGCGGTTTGTTCCTCAGCTCGTTTGGCTGGGACGGTGTGATCTGGATGATTTGCGGATTTTTAGTTTTTTCCAGCATACTCGTGTTAAAGCTAAGCTGGCCGCTTTCAATATTTAAAATACAAAAGACCACACATAAAACCCATTGAAAAACACAGGACGTCACGGCTGAGGTCCTGTGTTTTGTTTTTAGCTCCAATCTAAAGGCGGTTTGACGAGCTGTGCTTTTAATCCAAGCTCCTTGGCAGCCGCAAAAATAAATTCTTTTCTAAAGAAATAGCTTTTATGACTTACAATTTTTCCATTTTCAGTTTCATGGTATTGAATGTCATGGATTTCAGGTCCCCTTTCCCCAGGAGCTATTACTATGATGACCGGCTTACCCCAGAGGATCACTTCCTGAGCGGTATATCCCGGTAACCCATATTGTAATGATCCTTTCAGCATTTCATCCTTAGAAAACTCCTGGAACCCAAGGAATGCCTCGTTTTGTGTCTGATCACTAACTAACCGCAGCATTTCGTTCACATCGCCTTTGTTAAACGCCTCTAAGTATGCTGCAATGGTTGGGTCTTTCTTTGCTGCTAAGGGTTCGGTTTTGGCAGCTGAAAAATCAATCGATGCGATTCTTTTCCGAGCGCGCTGAACAGCAGCGTATACACCACCAGGGGTACTATGTACAATCCCTGCTGTTTCTTCTGCACTAAATTTAAAAATATCTACAAGAAGAAAAGCGGCTGTTTGTTTTGCTGTTAAGTTGTTTGTTATAGAAATAAGGGCTTGCTCTAGCAATAGACTGTCAGAAAAATCAACGATAGGTTCTTGGGACTCCGCTAAGGTTCCAACCTCTCTTTTTAGTTTTCTGCATTGATCAAGCCAAGTATTAGTTGCCACTCTGAAGAGATAATTTTTCTTGTCTGTCACTTCACTCCAGCGCTGCGGAAGTAAACCGAACGATTTTATCATCGTTTCCTGAAAAAGATCCTCTCCATCCCAAGGTGAACCCGTTATATATTTACAATAATTCCAAAGGTCTGCGGCATAGGCCGAAACCATTTCTTCAAACTCATTATTTAAATTTCGGGTCACTCCTACAAAGTCTTGGGTCAAATCCCGCGTTTGATTCAATTCCCATCCCTCCTCTAGCGTTTTCAATAAATATGACGTGTGTGAAAAGTAAAATTAGACTCATACTTTAAAATTTTTCAATTAAAAGAGGGAATTTTCAAGCAACGTTTCGCGTCATAAACTATTTACTTACACCCAAATCCCGCCAAAGCAAATTAGCCGTAACAGGTTTTTTGCCTAGCTCTCTCGACCAAACCGATAATTGACCCATATGATGGATTTCATGGGCAATTACGTGACGTACAACCTCTCCCCATCTGAGTGTTTCGATGGTTCCGTCCGCTAAGTTATTCTGGATAATACGGTTCTCCATACGGCTGTCCCAATTCCGTACAAAATTGACTACTTCCGGTTTAAAAGTAGAATCGAGTGCCCGAACTCTTTCCAGGCTGCGATAGTTCTCAAATTTCTCTTGGAAATCTGGCTTCCCTTGAACAATTCGGATCCAGCTCCACTCCACATCAATAATATGGAAAAGTGAGTGTAAGATACCGCCCACTCCTCCAGTCCGATCACGAAGAAGCTCTTCTTCTGGTACATCCTCACACCATTTGTACCAATCTTCTCTTACTTGCCAATTATATTCAAATAGTGTTTGCACAACATTTCCCCCAATCTTAATCATTAAATTCTCTACAACTTTGTCTTTTCCTTTTTAAGCATAAAAAAAGAGGCGCCTCCCTTTAGGCACCCTTCATAAACAGCGTATTATTCTTCATCATCTTGATCATCGTCTTCTTTATCGTGATCATCATCTTTATCTTCTTCTTTCTTTTTGTCTTCATTTTGCTTTTCTTCTAGCTTTTTGGCATCTTCTCGTTGTTTTTCTTCAGCTTTTTTAGCTTCTTCCCGAGCCTTTTCTTCGGCTTTTTTAGCTTCTTCCCGGGCTTTTTCCTCAGCTTTTTTAGCTTCTTCGCGTTTCTTTTCTTCAGCCTTTTTTAAAGCTTCTTTCTTCTCTTTTTCTTCCTCTTCGAGGGCTTTTTCTACTTCATTGGATACTTCCTCGTTTATTTTCTCAACATCTTTCGCTTCTTCATTTTGGATCTTTTCCTCTTTTTTGCTTAACTCATCTTCGAGCTTTGTCTTTTCACGTTCTGCTTCTTCCTCAGAAATTTGGCCGCTTGCTAGTTTTTCTTCAATTTTGCTTATTTTTTCAGCAAATTTAGCTTCAGCTTTTGCGAGCTTCTCAGATTTCTTTTCAATTTTTTCAAACGACTTTTGGATATTTTTCATGATCGCTTGTTGAGCACTTGGATTTTCAATTTTTTCTAATACAACTAACAAAGCATCAATGTTATGGGCAAGTTTACTCTCAACTGTATCTTCAGACTCTTCTGCAGATTCTTCCCCTTCAGATTCCTCATCTGATTCAGCTGAGGAATCTGATTCATCTGCTTC
Organism: Bacillus oleivorans; assembly: GCF_900207585.1. GTDB lineage: Bacteria > Bacillota > Bacilli > Bacillales > JC228 > Bacillus_BF > Bacillus_BF oleivorans. Next base: position 10,286 of record NZ_OAOP01000014.1, read on the forward strand.
TTCTTCCGTGCTTGATTCTCCGTCTGTCTCACTTAAAGTTTCTCCAGCAACTTCATGCATAGAAATTGCTTCTTTAAGAACTTTCTCTGCTTCTTCTATTTCACCTTTAGCAATCAAAGCATTGGCCTCTGCAATTCTTTCCGCCGCAAAGTCTGCTAATAATTGACTCTCTTTATAGTCATCAAAAGTGAAGGCAAGACGAATTTTTTCCGTCATTAATTTAACAAAATAAAAGAAATCCCCCGGGATTAATTCTGGCTCTTCGAGAACCTCTTCCTCCACACTCTCTTCGACAGCTGATTCTTCACCTGTATCATTAACTTCCTCTAAAGAGATTACTTCCTCTGTAGATTCTTGCTCTACAGTTGTTTCGGCTTCCTCCGTTACCCCAGTTGTTACCTCGTTAGCAAAAACTTGAACTGTACCTACTGGAAAAATAAGAGTGGCCGCAATGGCCGTGCTAGTAAATAAATGAATGCGTTTTTTATTTTTCATGCCAATTCCTTCCTCCCCGAATTTAAGTATATTACAAAGTTCGTCAATTCACTGAATTTTATGTCGCTTTATTCAATAAAAAAACACCTCTTATTAAAGAGATGCCAATACGCAAATTATAGCCAATGATCTGGAATTCTTAAGTGATCTGGTAATTTCGTATTTCGATTCCCCTTCGCCGCATTCAATTGTGCCTGGGTGAGAAAGATGCTTCCCGTGAGATTTACCCCGCTTAAATTAGCGTCTCTCAAGTCGGCTCCAATCAGATCAGTCAACCTCATATCGGCACCAGTGAGATCAGCTGCAATTAACAATGCACCTCTAAAGTTAACACCTCGTAAGTTGGCTCCTCTTAAATTGGCCCCAATCAAATCCATTCCTCGACCCAATTTCTTTTTTGATCTGTTTGGAACTTTAGCCCGTACCAGCTTACTCGTTTGCAGAAGTAAATTATTTATTTGAGCTCTGTGTAAAGAAATATCTAATTCTAAAATAGAATGTGGGCTTTGATAAGTAAGATGCTCAGTCTGTTCATACGCAGCCTGTATCTTTTGAAAAATAGACTGGGCACGGTCTAATTGAAGAGCTTGATTTAAATAATAGAGCATCTCGTGAAGCTGCTGCACAATCGGAAACACTTTAAACATTTCATCGCTTAAGTTTGGGTGTTCCCTCCAATCGTTCCCTTTAAAGGTAACTTGAGATACCTTTTGCCCAGCACCAAAGCACTCATACACAACACAGCCCCGAAACCCTTTGTTTCTAAGATCTCTATGAATCTTACATCGATAATCCGATTGTAAGTTTGGACAAGGGATACCACCATTTTTATCAAAAGCAAAATCAGCCGACTTTGCATAGGGCAACGCAACACAGCACAAACCAAAGCAATTTTCACAGTCTGCATGCAAATCATTAGCAAAATTATTGTATTTACTCTTTTTGGGATGGGACACTGTTTACACTTCCTTATTATGAAGAAACAACTAATTTGTGATTTTCTATTATTTTTATTGCAGATTTTATGGATTCATTTGAAAGCTTTTCTTTATTAGTACATTTTAATATCGCTGCTAATGTACTACATAGTATAATTCGTTTACCATGTGTATCCTTTTGTGTTAATGCATCTGATAGAGCGATTAAAGGTCTTTTATTTTCTGCCAAAACTTGTTGATCATCTTCTTTCACAATAACCCACTTATTATTTTCTTTAACGGCCTTTAACTCTACCTGATTTACTTTTGTTTCCTCTTTAATATATTCCCTGCTCAATAAATGAGCAGCCTGCAGGTACTTTTTATCTTCAAGCTGATCTTTAAAATATATTTTAATCAGTGGTCTAGCTGTACATGTTTTAATGCAATGGTATACAGGGTAATCCGAGTGTCTTGAATTTAACTCAATAAATAAATTTCTTATATGTTGAAAATAATAATTTGTCTCTTCTTTAATAAAAAAATTACTATTGTTAAACTTTTTATTTTCGTTATGTAATAAAGATGTATAAAGGCTTTTACAATCGGTGTAAATATCTATTATTTCATTTTTACCTATATCATCTTTCTTTATCATTTCAAATGTTTTCTCGAGAGCATATCCTTCTGCTAAATTGGAAGTGGGGTTAATATGCTCTGCTTTGAAATGATGCTTTTCGATAAAGCCAAATTCATTTACTTTAACGACTCCTGCACCTACCATTTTATCTTTCGTTGAGCCATCAATGTAATACTCTATCATGCTCTGCACCTGCTTGCTTTCATAAAAGCATCCTTTTACACGTTTATTATCTAAAACAAATACATCAATACAAAAATCTTTATTTTATTTTAACATAAATATCCAATAGTACACTCTTTGGCTTACTATGCAGATCAAGGTAGACCGTTTGTAAATGTTTTGCGTAAAAAAGGCTGGTATGAGGAACTGCCTCAAATGGACGACCTCGCCAAAATCATAAAGGAGGTCAAAGAAAAAATTAGAAGGGAAAGACTTGCTTTGCATAATCTATCTGCTGCAAATCCAAACTAACCCTAGTGTTATTACCTAACACTATAAATCAGTGTGGAGGGATAGATATTGGATATTCTAATAAGGTTCATCTCAAACCTAAGGTCATTCGCTCTAAGAGTTACATGCTTTTTCAGAAGGGTTAACTACCTGTTAAATAAGCTTGTATGGATGCCATCTTTAGCGTAACGAATATTCAATAAGTCTCATCGATTTCCGCATTGTCAATAATAAGGTAAGCATTTCGATGCTTGCCTTTATTGTATTTGTATCAAAAGTATTTTTCATCTTCCTCATGAAGAACCGTTTGCGTGCTTTCTTTCCGGATTTGTCGTTCATCGGCTTTATAAAGGACACTTTCCCTGCTTTCTTTCCCCCATTCTGCCTTGTTTAGCCTTATAATGGACGTTTTCACTGTCTTTTTTTGGATTCTGTCCTTTATCGTCAAAATTACTTGTCTTAAGTAAAAAAGACCCCCACCCAAAAGGTTTGAGAGTCTTAAAGTAATTCGTCGGGGATTACTTTGTTTACTCCCCAACTTTTTTTATTAACAAAACAAACATATCGCTACTGTTTTTTACTCAAGTTTTCCTGAGCCATCTTTACAAGTTCCTTTACCATACTCCCGCCTAATCTGCCGCCAACTTTACCGGCTTGTTCAGAAGTAAGTTTCCCGTTGTATCCCTGTTTTAGAGGTACACCTGCCTCCGCGGCAGCTTCAAATTTTGCTTGTTCAGGATTATTCGTTCCCGCTACTTGAGCCTTTAACTGATCAAGTCCTTGGCGAGCCTCTGGAACTAGGATTTTATTTCGATTTTTTCTTGCCATGGCATTCCCTCCTCTTTTTTAAATTGTCCAGAAAGAAGATAAAACATGTTTCATTATTTTCCCTGACCCTGTATGGCCCACATAATGGAGTTTTCTTCGGTATCATACATGCCAAGTAAGATGGAATTAACAGTATTATGCCCTAAGGTAAAACCCCCGATGACAGCGATAATATCACGATATTTTAGATTTATTCAGGGAAGTTTAACAGAGCCTAATAAAAAAGACCCTAAACCTATTGGTCTGAGAGCCTTTTAGTGCAATCCTTTTGTCTCTGCTAGCTTCGCAAACTCCCTTTTAGCCATGCACGGGGACGGTATGGACCCACCGGGATTTGAATCAAGCTGGTTTTTCCTATTGAATCAAGCTTGTAAAGTTCATCAGATTGGTTCGCATCGAATCCCAGCAGTGGGTGGCCCCCCATCCCTAAGGCACCCGACATCAAGAGCAACCGTTGCACAAAAATACCCGCTTCCATTTGCTGAATGCGATAACCTCTATACCCCAATTTCTCTTTAAGGTGATTTTTGTCTCCAACGATATGCATACAGAGCGGAACTTGATACAGATTCACATTGGGCATTGTTAATCCAAATTGTAAAAACTCCCGATAATCCCCCTCTGTTATTTTCTGAAGTGCATGAGAGCTATTGTTATAAGAGTAGGCACCATCTGGAACTCCCTCCACGTTATAAAAACTTCCATACAAAGAAACACGAGTGTCAACTTTCCCCTGTGTGTCGTCAAGGTCATTCTGATACGAGAAGGAACATGTCTCCTTTAATAAAGAGGCTAGTTGTGTTTGACTCACTTTTCCTAACACAAAATCGTTATCAGGAGAATGCCGCTCCCTGCAAATGGAAGCGAGGTCATACGATAAGGACTCAGTAAATGGCAGCAAGATCGTCTCTGTACTTAAGGAACGTTTTACACTACTATTCTCCTTTGTCTTTACAAATGACTGTGTTGTTTCAAGAATGGATGCTTCCTGAAGTTGTCTCAGTATCGGAAAATCAATGACTCTCTTGGAACGGTTATACGAAACATGCTTCAACTCTGGCAATTCCCTGCACAAATCAGCGGCTGAAACAATTTCTTCTCTATTAGGATTGTTTTTAATACCATGAATTGATAACGGGATAACCGCATATACACTTTCATCCTGGTCTAAAAGTCCAAGCATATGATTGACAGACGTATCAAGAAATTGGTAGCAAACCCTTGAAGAGAGTCCTATCTTACCCGCTACTTCTAACAATTGCCCAATTAGAACCCCTGCATCTAATCCTTGGAGCCTGTAGGAAAAATTATTGTATTTATAGAAATTTTTCCAAAACAGCGTAGATATAAAAACGGTACAAAAACAGTCAGAAATATGATATCTATTTCCAAGACTTCTGGATAAGTAAAAATCGTAATTTCCTTCTCGCAGTAATATGAGTCGGTGATGTGCAACGTCGTAATGATAAATTCCCTCCGGAATGTCCTCCAGCTTCACATATACGTATAATTCATTAGGATATAGCCCCCCTCCAGAGGGAACAAATCTGCGCAACGACTGGACGGCTTTTTCATTTGTATCCTCTAAAGGAGTTTGAGAATATTGGGTAAGGCCGTACACATACCATAAGAAATGGCCAAGCTCATCGAGACTTGGTTTTTCATAGGCTTTCCGTTCTTTCAATGTTAGCGGTACATCAGCAGTAAGTGGTATTTCTTTTAAGTCGCGATACAGCTTGTAAGGAAGCGGTGCATCTTCCCAATCCACCTGCCAATTTGGCGGAAAGACTTTTTCCGTGTCAAAATGAAGATCATGCAGAAATGTTTCTATATCCAAAGCTTTACCTCCTATTCTTCCATTATGGAAACGGGTGGGGGTATAAATTAAGCTGTTCATATGCTAATGGCTCACTTTTAAACCCTAGTTGTACAGGTACCGTAAGTACTCTCTTCAGCCCCTTTACACGAGTAAAGTGATGTCCAAATGTCATTGGCAGCATTCCAGGAATCAATACTTTTACACAAAATAATCCGTTCCGTTTCGTTACAGGTGTTGACTGATCCACCACTATGACCTCGAGGTTTAACTTGCGAAACTTCTCAAGAATTTCCTGAAGGTCATCCTTCAAGTCAGTATGTTTCGGCACCGGCTTAAATTCCTCAGCAAATGTACGTAAAGGTCGGTCCTCATCCAATAAAAAATTCAGTCGGCCCTCTGCTTCTTTTAAACCATACAACATACCATGATCCTCCATCGTGCGTACAGCAAAAGAATCTTTCATCATCCCTTTGTATTTCTGCCGGTTCTCCTCCAACTTTTGATCATCCCGAAACATCATTCCTGCCAGCTCGTAAATAGAGCTTTTTACAGCTCTAACAGGATCAGGATTAGCTCCGGCTGCACAAATTAGGTTTAGACCCTTGGATTTTCTGTTTTTTGCCACTGCCCAAACACTTGGAATTCCATGTTCCATTGTCGAATTGTAAAAATGAAGGTCATATCCCGTTACTTCCAGGACACGGTCGACCATTAGCTGTAATTCTTTATCGTTAGCAGAACGAAGGTCAAGACGCGGAAGGGGGAGTTTCGCGTACCAGGTTAACAAGAATGAATCCCGCTCGACGACCTCCATAATGGCATGAAAAATCGCCTCCTCTAAACTCCCTCCTAATGCACACCCGTTGGAGGTTTCATAAACAAAGCCCTCCCCGCAGCCCAAACTGTAATAGGCAAGTAGCTCTGGAACCAGAATAGGCCGTTCTTGCATGAATGAATAGCCCCAGACCCAATTCATTGGCTCATCAGGGTGATAAGGTTTAAACGGGAAGTGAGGCTGAGCATAGTGTTCTTTTTCATGTAATCCAACACTGGCAGGATTTAGTGCTTGATCGTCTAAATTATGATAACTATCATGAACTACCGCTCTTTTGCCTCGTGGCTCAATCCCGCAGTAACGCTCCAACCCCTCTAAAATGGCAGTGAGCTCACTTATTTCATATGAGTCAGACCTTCCCGCAACTCCCTCATCTCCCCCCAATAACGGCATGTTCACTAAAACATCAGCAAAAGGCAGCTTAAAATCTTGCATTTTCCCGTTCATGATACCAGTACGATAGTCGAGATAGTCTGTAACTAGCACGGTTTTTAATTCCTCTAACGAACGGCTGCGGTAACTGCTTTCATTTATTTTAGGACTAGATTCTAACTTTATTAAAGCTAATTCCGCTGTGTCATCTTGTAATGAGCTGCACAGCGGGCACAAAGGATCAGGCAAGAAAAGGTGACTGGCGATCGTTAATGATCTTAGGTTCGTAATAAACACTCTTTCTTCTACATAGCTCGGTTCTCCTTGAAGAACTCTTTGGACATCGTTACATATCAAAGTTGCCATTTGTGATATTCCCGTTCGTGATGCCCATGCATCTCGCAGTCTACCTTCTTCTCCTCCAATGCTTGTATATAACTCCCACATCTCTTGGCGATCGGGGCCAGCCATTATGCGCCGTAAGTCCGCACAACGTGAACATCCTGGTGTATCGGGGCGTATAAGAGGACCAATGATCCCCTCACCAAACGAAACCAAACCTCGAAGCCACGGAATTCCTATTTCCCTGTATTTTTCCTCCGCTTTTTGGTGAACAGATGGATACCAGGCATCGTTCAGCACCAGAGCTAATTCTGTTTCTTTAGGGACCTCTTCTAATATTCCCTGGCGCTTTACTTGATAGCTTCCGGACAATTGATTATAGACAAAGTCCGCTAATAATCCATGTCCGTCAATTAAAATATGGGCAGCCATTACGTTTCCTCCTCTCGAACCTGTACACCAAACACCCCTGCTAGTGCCTGTTTTAAAAAAGGTTCAAACGAAAGATCATAAACTACTAACCGTGATCGGTTTCGATCCAAGACTTTAATGGAAGACTGTAATAGCTCCAATTGTGATATTTCATCACAAGAGGGAACCTCAAGTTTGGCCCCACCTTCTATAAGAAAAACCTCTGACTCTGTCTCTTGCCTCACTATGAAATTCACCTGGTTTTGAGTATCCAAAAGCGCTTGTTGTAAAGCATTTTGTAATGCCAACGTTTTATTTAAACCTGCCCTTGTGTACCATTGTCCGTTCGTTCTTACTGCTATTACGGGGAAACCTAGTATATCCTCTTTCATGCAGATTGTTGGTGTACCGTTCAAAGTAGTCAAAGCATTAAAATAAAATCTGCATCGTTTATCATCTATTGTTTCCAGCTGCAAACCAACATTTGTATTCAGCTGATTAACCGTTCTGTTACTTAATGTTTCATCTAAATATACTTGTAGCCCTCGACAAATAGCCTCTTCGATTGTTTCCCCTGCACCAATGCCAATAAATCCTATTGATCTTTCAACATTAGCTTCATCTTGATGATCACTGAAGATCTTAATCATTTGTGAAACATACATTTCAATACCGGTCAGTCCGGCATTTCTTCTAGCCTCCTCATGTGTAAATCCAGAACAGATAACCTCTGGAAGAAGGTCAGCTGGCCCCTCTGATACTGGATTAACTGCTTGAACAACCAATTGCGAAAGTGGAAGCTGTTTCAAGTCTCGTTCCTCCCAAGTATGAAAAATCCCTGTATCTTCTGAAGTTAATTGATTGAAATATTCTAAGAGGGTACTCGGTTGGTTTTTTTCACCCTGTTTTTGTTTTATCTTTATTTCCAAATCTTCCACCAGTCTCGGTGAAACACTTTTATCCAATGGATGCGGGATGAATGAAATCCAGTCTCCTTCCAGCGTTTCAAGATCAAGTTTGTATATTTGGTTACTTTGATTTAAGCCTGCTGCTCCTGTAACCTTCTTAAAAAATTCGAATACCGTGACATTCGCCAACATCGAACCTGCTATGGAGGAAAAAGGTTGTGGCTGCCGATCAAATAACAAGGATGATTGATGGATCCGTCGCCATGCGGACTCCCAGCATGTCTCTGAAGATTCCGGATTTGACAATGGACCTGCAAGCCCAACGTGGTCTAAATATATGGCGGGCAGAAATGCCTTTCCCTGCTCTTTACAAATCATATTTAGACACTTAAGTTCTCTGACATTTCCATCCTGAGAGACATATAGTACCCAATCATATGGCTGCACAGCTGCTTGCCAAAAGCTTCTCTCAGCTCCTATTTCAAATGGTACCTCTTTGACCTCCACCTCAGAGTCATATTGGTTGGCGTTATATACTAGCTCATTGATCCGTAATCGATTTGTCGGAACTGAATCCGTTACCATAAAATGAAATTTAGGAAGTCCCGATTCGATTAACGCAGAAACCAATGAAACGAGAAAGGGACCAGAACCGACAGCCAGAACGTTAGCCTGACGGTACTCTTGAAAACGGTACGCACCCGAATCTGTAAAACTCTCAATGAATTCAACTTGTGATGCATACTGTTCGAGAATGTTGCTACTTAATTGATGTGGACGATCCAGGCTGACGTCTCGAACAAAGCCATTCTTGTACAACGTTTCTCCAATCTCAAATACCCTGTTCCGATACGGTGGTGTTAAACCCTTTGTTATCTCTTCTAATGAATGCTCCCCGTTGAATAACGGCATCAGTCTTTCTATCCACTGATAGATAGTACTGCCTTGCATACGGAATGAGCTTAGATTATTTCTAAAATATACACCGCCTTGTGGATCAGGCAAATAAAATGTATCTCTTTTAGCCTTGAGACGTGAGTATGAGCTCAGCTTAGTCATTCAACTCCTCCTTCATTTTTTCGTTCCTAATTATGCACTATCATTTTTATGTATTTTTATTTGTCCATTATGTTAGGTAAGTGAAAATACCCGTTTAGCCGCGTTAAAATTCTGATGCTTTATTGAAAAAAGCCCCCTGGGGTACAGGGGAACTTACTATTCATGATCTTACTATTTTTCTTTTTGAAATTATCATCAACCCCAGCAGCGGGAACAGCGGGAACAGCGGAAACACCTAAAACAGTTAAAGCAGTTAAAGCAGAAAAAGCAGAAAAAGCAGCTAAAACAACGGAAACAGTTAAAACATCGACCGCCACAACGACCGCCAAAAACGCCAAACTCACGCTCATCTGGAGCTATAGGCATTAACTCACTAACTTGATATTGATCCATTCCTAACGATTGCAGGTCATTTTGAAAATTATGCATTTTCTTCCTCCTCTTTGTGTTTTTTTTATCTGGTATGCCAAAAGCTAAATTGAGAGTGGAACGGTCATATTTACATCCATAAATCCATAAGTTACAACGATGCTCTCTTCAACAAATTATGTTAATTTTGGGTCCTTGTTACTGATGTAAAAGCCTATTTCACGCTGATAACTCATCATTAACACAAAAAAAAGACCCCCAACCAAAAGGTTGAGAGCCTTGAATGAAAATAATTAACGTTTTGAGAATTGTGGCGCGCGACGTGCACCTTTAAGACCGTATTTTTTACGTTCTTTCATACGTGGGTCACGAGTTAATAGTCCTGCGCGCTTAAGTGGTCCGCGGTATTCAGGATCAGCTTGCAATAACGCACGAGCGATACCATGACGGATAGCTCCCGCTTGTCCTGTATAACCTCCACCTGAAACGTTTACTAACACATCGTAGCTACCAAGAGTTTCAGTAACATTAAGAGGTTGGTTCACCACTTCACGAAGTGCTGCGAATGGAATATAGTCTTCAACGTCACGACCGTTTACAACAACTTTTCCTTCGCCTGGTACTAGACGTACGCGGGCAACAGAACTTTTACGACGGCCTGTTCCGTAATATTGTACTTGTGCCATGTTGAGTAGTCCCTCCTTCTGAGATTATCCGCGAAGTTCGTAAACTTCTGGTTTTTGAGCTTGGTGTGGATGTTCGCTTCCAGCATATACGTGTAGCTTTTTAAACATTTGGCGTCCAAGGGAAGTCTTTGGAAGCATTCCTTTGATTGCAAGCTCTAGCATTTTTTCAGCATAGTTTGTACGCATTTCTAATGCCGTTCTTGTTTTTAGTCCGCCTGGGTGCATGCTGTGACGGTAGTAGATCTTGTCAGTTAGCTTTTTCCCAGTTAATTCAATTTTAGATGCGTTGACGATAATAACGTGATCGCCTGTATCAACATGTGGAGTGTAAGTTGGTTTGTTTTTTCCGCGTAAGATGGAAGCCACTTCGCTTGCTAAGCGACCTAGTGTCTTGCCTTCTGCGTCAACCACGTACCATTTACGTTCCACTTCATTTGCTTTCGCCATGTAAGTTGTACGCATGAATGACCCTCCTAATTTCAGTTTCATGTCTAATTTTTTCATTAAACGTATCAAATCTATTCAATCACGATAGAGTTCCGGGGCTTTATCGCGGAATAATCATATACCTTAATATGATACTGGTCTTAGGCACTCATGTCAAGGAGAAAATGTAAAATATGTGGAAGGGTTTTATCCTCATTTTATGTGAAATTCGACTTTTGCAGGGTGAATTCAGCAAGAATAGACCATGGGCTTAATTGGAATTATCTTGATGATTTTCTTTGCGGACATACGTTCCGTTATTTTCACAAAAATGCCCGTTTTAAAAAATTTTAGGACATACAATCCGTTATTTGCTGTGAATGATGCAAAAATCACATGTTTTAACCTAATTAAAGGAACCAGTGTCCGCTAATTCCGAAAACTGGCGATTTTGTCACAGATAACGGAACATATGTCCTTTTGCCAATTCGCCATGCCTAGTACGACCTGCGAAAGTTAAGTTAGAAATTAATACTCTACTCTCCACAAATATAACCCATGCCCAGGTGCTGTTTTCCCGGCCAGTCTTCGATCCTTTGCTTCTAATAATTTTTGAATAGAATCCGGATCCCGCTTTCCATTTCCGACCTCTAATAATGTGCCTACTAAGATTCTCACCATATTGTATAAAAATCCATTCCCGACAAATTGAAAGGTGATGGCATCTTTTTCTTCGATGATTTCAATGGAATAGATGGTACGGATTCGGTCCTCTGCCTCCGACTTGGCCGATGAAAAACTAGTAAAGTCATGGGTACCTAAAAGATAAGCTGCTGCTTTTTTCATTTTCCGTACATCCAATGGATAATGATAATGATATTCGAAGTTTCGTTTAAATAAATCGGGTAATAGTCCCAGGTTGATTTTATAGCGATATTCCTTTCGAACCGCATCAAACCTCGCATGAAAATCAGCGGCAACCTGTTCTGCGTCAAGGACTAATATATCTTCAGGGAGCAGCGTATTCAGCGCTCTCCCCCATTTATCTGGCGGAATGCTTAAATCCGTATCAAAATGTATCACCTGACCCACAGCATGTACAAACCGGTCAGTCCTGCCCGAAGCGGTTACTTTCACCAGCTTGCCTTTATGAATTCGCTCTAATGCTTTTTCAAGCTCAGATTGCACCGTACGTTCGTCAGGCTGTACCTGGTATCCGTTAAAATTTGTACCGTCATATGAGATCGTAAGTTTGATTCTTTGCATTTTAAATCCCCTTTATGAGCGCAAAAACCATAGAATTGCAGTTAATCCAACAAAGATAGTCATTAGGACATGATCTCTTATCTCCCACTTTAATTCCCGATACTTTGTTCGGCCTTCTCCACCCTTATATCCTCTTGCTTCCATCGCTAAAGCCAGTTCTTCTGCTCTTTTAAAAGAGCTTACGAACAATGGGATAAGAAGAGGAACAATTGCTTTAATCCTCTCTTTAATCGGGCCAGAGGAAAACTCTACACCTCTTGCTTCTTGAGCTTTCATGATTTTCTCCGTTTCTTCCATTAAGGTTGGAATGAAGCGGAGTGAGATCGACATCATGAGCGCCAGTTCATGAACGGGCATTCTCACCTTTTTCAACGGATTTAATATGCTTTCCAATCCATCCGTTAAAGTAATCGGTGATGTCGTTAACGTTAATAAAGAGGTAATCAAGATCAGATAGATGAAGCGCAGTGAAATGAAGAACCCCTGTCTGATTCCCTCTTCATAAATCTTGATCCAGCCCCAATCAGCAATAAGGTCTCCTTCTTTTGTAAAAAAGAGATGCAGCAGGAAGGTAAAGATTATTATGATAAATATTGGTTTTAATCCGTTCAATAAAAATTTAAATGGCACATTTGAAATGAGAACGGCTCCTATTGTAAATAGGAGAAGAATTAAATTGGTTGTTACATTATTGGCTAAAAATACGATTAAAATAAATCCAAATACAAAAATAATTTTAGACCTCGCATCAAGCCGATGGAGCGGAGAATCAACTGGTATATAACGGCCGAGAATAATTTTATCAGTCATGTAAAGAACCCTCCTTTACATACTGCGCTATTTGGACTGCCAGCTCCTCCATGTTCATAGATGGCTTTGGAAAGGTGATGCCTAATTTCCCCTCGACCAGCAAGCGAAACTTTACCACTTCCGGTACATCTAATCCTAAATCGATTAATTCCTCTGGCGATGCAAATATTTCAGCAGGTGTTCCTTTTCGGATCACAGTCCCTTTATGCATGACTGTAATCTGATCAGCAAATTGGGAGGCATCCTCCATGCTATGTGTAACCAGGACAGTTGAGAGATTACGCTCTTCATGCAGTTTTTTAAACATCTCCATTATTTCTTTGCGGCCACGCGGGTCTAACCCTGCTGTCGGTTCATCTAGTACAATTACATCAGGCTCCATCGCTAATACCCCAGCTATCGCTACCCTTCTCATCTGGCCGCCAGAAAGGTCAAACGGGGATTTATTAAGGATATCTTCTGTTAATCCAACCTGCTTGATGGCACGAATCGCTTTTTCTTCAGCCACTTGTTCTGATACCCCATAATTCATTGGACCAAAGCATACATCCTTTAAAACTGTCTCATCAAACAGCTGATGCTCCGGAAATTGAAAAACGATCCCTACCTTTTGGCGGATCGGCTTTAAATTACTTTCTTTTATACCTGCTTCAATCACCCGGTCGCCTATTCTCACTTTCCCCTTTGTCGGCTTTAAAAGCGCATTTAAATGCTGCAATACCGTAGATTTCCCGGAACCCGTGTGGCCAATAATCGCCATAAACGTACCGGATGGGATGTCTATGTTGATATCATGAATGGCTATCCTTTCAAATGGAGTCCCTGGCTGGTACTTGTATTCTACTTGTTCGAGTATAATGTCCATAATTCATTCACCAACTCTCCCGCAGATAGAGAACCTTGACTGATCGGAAGTCCCTGATTCTTCAATGCTTGTCTCATCTTAACTGAAAACGGAATATCAAGTCCTAGTTGAACCAGTTCCTCATGCAATTGAAAAATCTCAATTGGCGTTCCCTCTCTATAAATCTGGCCCTGGTTTAATACGATAACCCGATCCGCTTTGGCCGCCTCTTCGAGATCATGAGTAATGGATATAACGGTTATATCCTGATTTTTCTTTAACTGACGTACAGTTTCTAAGACTTCTTCACGACCTCTTGGATCAAGCATGGATGTAGCTTCATCCAAAATCATTAATTTTGGCTGCAGGGCTAACACCCCCGCAATCGCCACTCTTTGTTTTTGACCGCCTGAAAGATGGTGAGGTTCTACTTTCAAAAATTCATCCATTTTGACTTGCTTAAGAGCTTCTATTACTCTTTTTTTCATTTCTTCGCGCGGAAAACCATTATTTTCTAATGTAAAGGCTACATCATCCTCTACGGTAGCACCGACAAATTGATTGTCTGGGTTTTGGAAAACCATTCCGATTCTTTTTCTTATGTCCCATACCGTTTCTTCGGATAAAGGGAGACCATCTATAATAATATCGCCATCGTTAAAGGGTTGAAGCCCCATTAACAGCTTTGCAAAGGTCGATTTCCCGGACCCGTTATGTCCGACTAAAGCTAGCCATTCACCTTCATAAACCTGTAATGAAATATTCTTTAAAGCATAAGCAGATTGGGAATTATATTGAAAGAAAAGGTCTTGAACGGTAACGAGTTCTTTCATCTCACTCTCTCCTCTAATCTAGTCTAATCTCTACTCTTCTCAATTTTTAGGGGGCTTGTGGAAGGAATAATGAATGGGGAAATGAAGAGAAAGGGCGGAGGCAGACAAGGAGTGTCTGCCTCAGGAGCTAGACGAAAACCTTAAAAAGCTTCATCATAGCGCTCCAGTTTACACCTTAATCATAATGGAGAACAAAAAAGGGCCAGGACCAAACCATCATTAGCTGTCCCGCCCTTTTTAGTCTGATTATTAAACTAATTCGATAATAACCATTGGCGCTCCGTCACCACGGCGAGGTCCAAGTTTCATGATACGAGTGTACCCGCCTTGACGCTCTTCGTAACGAGGTGCGATCTCACTAAATAACTTTTGAATTGCGTCTTGACCGCTTTCTTCGTTCGCCACTTCATGGCGAATGTAAGCAGCAGCTTGACGACGAGCATGAAGATCTCCACGTTTTCCAAGTGTGATCATCTTCTCAACAACAGAACGTAATTCTTTCGCACGCGCTTCTGTTGTCTCGATGCGTTCACTAATAATTAAATCAGTCGTAAGGTCACGAAGTAACGCTTTACGTTGATCGCTTGTACGTCCTAGTTTTCTGTAAGACATATAGATTCCCTCCTTTTTGTAAAGGTCATGTTGTATGTCAAGCTTCTTTAGTCGTCTTTTCTTAGTCCTAAGCCAAGATCTTCTAGCTTAGCTTTTACTTCTTCAAGAGATTTACGGCCAAGGTTTCTGACTTTCATCATATCCTCTTCGGTTTTGTTCGCTAACTCTTGAACAGTATTAATACCTGCACGTTTTAAACAGTTATATGAACGAACAGATAAATCAAGTTCTTCAATTGTCATTTCAAGAACTTTTTCTTTTTGATCTTCTTCTTTCTCGACCATGATTTCTGCATTTTGTGCTTCATCTGTTAAGCCGACAAAGATATTAAGATGCTCAGTCAGGATCTTTGCCCCTAAAGCCACAGCCTCATGTGGTGCATTGCTTCCATCGGTCCAAACATCTAACGTTAATTTATCGTAATTCGTCATCTGACCAACACGAGTGTTCTCTACTTGATAAGACACACGGGCTACTGGTGTATAAATCGAATCAATCGGAATTACACCAATAGGTTGGTCTTCTCTTTTATTTTGTTCAGCTGTTGCATATCCACGGCCTCTTCTCGCAAATAAACGCATACGAAGATGCCCTTTGCTAGAAAGAGTAGCAATATGAAGATCTGGGTTTAAGATTTCAACATCACTATCATGTGTAATGTCTCCGGCTGTAACCGGACCTTCTCCTTGCGCATCAATTTCTAATGTTTTTTCTTCATCAGAATATATTTTAAGCGCAAGCTTCTTGATATTTAAGATAATAGTCGTGACATCCTCAACGACACCTTCAATTGTTGAAAACTCATGGAGCACTCCATCAATCTGAATGGATGTGACGGCAGCACCTGGGAGTGAGGATAAAAGAATACGTCGTAGGGAATTCCCTAGAGTTGTACCATATCCACGCTCGAGCGGTTCTACGACAAACTTTCCGTACTTAGCGTCATCGTTGATCTCAACCGTTTCAATTTTTGGTTTTTCAATCTCGATCATTCAACAATACCCTCCTTCAACGTCGATAACCCGGTCAGAATACTTTGTACCGCAAGGATGTTTCAATTAAATCCATTTAGGGCATGTATTCAGAAATTGAGTATAAACAACGTATTCTGTATAAAAGGCAAAAAATGCTATCATATCCCATTATAGACATGGATATGAAAGTTATACAGAAAAATTACACACGGCGACGTTTTGGCGGGCGGCATCCGTTATGTGGAACAGGTGTCACGTCTCTGATAGCAGTTACTTCTAGTCCAGCAGATTGTAATGCACGGATTGCAGCTTCACGTCCAGCACCAGGGCCTTTTACAGTAACCTCTAAAGTTTTCATACCGTGTTCCATAGATCCTTTAGCAGCCGTTTCAGCAGCCATTTGCGCAGCAAATGGAGTAGACTTACGAGATCCCTTGAATCCTAGCGCACCAGCACTTGACCAAGCGACCGCATTCCCGTGAACATCTGTGATTGTTACAATTGTATTATTAAAAGTAGAACGAATGTGTGCAACACCTGCTTCAATGTTCTTTTTCACACGACGTTTACGTGTATTCGTTTTACGTGCCATATTGATGGTAACCTCCTTTACTTATTATTTCTTCTTGTTCGCAACTGTTTTACGTGGTCCTTTACGAGTACGGGCATTGTTCTTCGTATTTTGTCCACGAACAGGTAATCCGCGACGGTGACGTAGACCGCGATAGCAGCCAATTTCCATTAAACGCTTAATGTTAAGAGAAACCTCACGGCGTAAGTCCCCTTCAACTTTCAGCCTATCTACGATTTCACGAATTTTTGTTAGTTCGTCTTCAGTTAGATCACGAACACGTGTATCTTCAGAAACGCCTGCTTCAGCTAAAATTCGTTTTGCTGTTGGTACACCAATTCCAAAAATATATGTTAATGAAATGACAATACGCTTTTCACGAGGAATATCTACTCCTGCAATACGAGCCATCGATCAGCACCTCCTTCAAATTATCCTTGTTTTTGCTTATGTTTAGGATTTTCACAAATCACCATTACTTTACCACGTCTGCGAATAACTTTACATTTTTCGCAAATAGGCTTAACTGATGGTCTTACCTTCACTTTTTTCAACCTCCCTAATATACGGAGTAAGGTTTATTTATAGCGGTATGTGATTCTGCCGCGTGTAAGGTCATATGGCGACAATTCAACCGTTACTTTATCACCTGGCAGGATACGGATAAAATGCATACGGATCTTCCCAGAAACATGGGCAAGAACAGTATGTCCATTCTCCAATTCTACCTTAAACATCGCGTTTGGCAAAGTTTCGGTTACTGTGCCTTCTACCTCAATTACATCATCTTTTGCCATCGAGATCATCTCCCTTCCATGGGCTTTCTCAAGTGTATCTATTCAACGTAAAACGTAATTTACGATTATACCAAACAGACTGCATTATACTCTTTTTCACACAAATGAGCAACAGCATAATGAAATTTATCTACGCTTTTGTTAAAATCTCAAAGCCAGAATCCGTAATGGCAATCGCATGCTCAAAGTGAGCGCACATTTTACCATCCACCGTCACGACTGTCCAATCATCAGAAAGGGTTTTAACATGTCGACTCCCAGCATTCACCATTGGTTCAACGCAAAAAACCATTCCTGGTTTTAGTTTTGGACCGATATCAGGTGGACCAAAGTGAGGGACTTGTGGGTCTTCATGTAATTCTTGACCAATTCCATGTCCGACATACTCACGTACGATGTAAAAACCGCATGTCTCAACATACGTCTGAATTGCATGGGAGATGTTCGATAGTCTTACGCCGGGCTTTGCTTCGTTTAAACCCTTATATAAGGATTCCTCTGTCACCTCTAGCAACCTATGAGTTTCTTCACTTATTTGCCCAACCGGGTACGTCCAAGCCGAATCTGCATGATAGCCATTATATTTCGCACCTACATCGATGGAAATGATATCTCCATCATTTAGAACTCGATTACCTGGTATACCGTGGACGAGCTCTTCGTTAACAGAAACACAAATGCTGCCACGAAAACCATTATAGCCCTTAAACGAAGGAATTGCACCTAACTTGCGAATAAATGAGTCGGCAATTGTATCCAATTCCTTTGTCGTTACGCCGGGCTGAATATACTGTTTTGTTTCTTGAAGTGTCAAAGCAACAATTCGTCCTGCTTCCCTCATGATTTCTATTTCATGAGGTGTTTTAAGCTTAATCATGCACGTAAGTCCCCTACAAGCTTTTCAATCTCTTGGAAGACTACTTGAATATCTTGCTGTCCATTAATATTACGCAAATACCCTTTTTCTTGATAGAAATCAAGTAATGGCTGCATTTGCTTCATATTAACCTCAAGACGATTTTGAACGGTTTCCGCATTGTCATCTGCTCGTTGGTAAAGCTCTCCACCACAGCGGTCACATACTCCTTCTTTTGCAGGAGGATTAAAGACTAAGTGATAAGTAGCTCCACAATCCTTACAGATTCTACGGCCCGTTAGACGCTCCATAAGCACACTTTTATCGACTTCGATATGAATGACATAATCCAATCCTTTTTCTAAGTCGTTTAAAAGCTGTTCAAGAGCTTCTGCTTGAGGAACTGTTCTAGGAAATCCATCAAGTAAAAATCCCTTTTTACAATCATCTTTGCTTAAACGCTCTTTCACAATCCCAATCGTTACTTCATCTGGAACTAGTTCTCCTTTATCCATAAAGGATTTCGCCTTTAAGCCAAGATCTGTTTCTTCCTTAATCGCTGCTCGGAACATATCTCCAGTTGAGATATGAGGGATATCGTACTTCGCTACGATTTTTTCAGCTTGAGTCCCTTTCCCAGCACCAGGGAGACCCATTAGAACTAAATTCATGCCTATTTCCCCCTCAGTCTCAAAATTAAGGGTTAGACCTAAAGATTTAGCCCCTTCTATTACAAAGAAGGGGAGATACTCTAGGTAGGGTTTAGCCCCTAACTTTTAAAGGATCTATTTGATAAAGCCTTTGTAATGACGTTTTACCAATTGCGCTTCTAATTGTTTCATTGTTTCTAAAGCGACCCCAACCACGATGATAATGCTAGTTCCTCCAATTTGTGCGCTTGGCGGAAGGTTAGCAAACTCGATGAAGAAGAAAGGTAAGATAGACACGACACTTAAGAACAATGCCCCAACAAAGGTGAGACGGTATAAAACCTTCGTTAAGTAAGATTGTGTCTGTGCACCAGGTCTTATTCCAGGGATATATCCGCCTTGCTTCTTCAAGTTTTCCGATACTTGTTCAGGATTTACTTGAATAAAAGCATAGAAATAGGTGAAAGCAATAATCAGCGCTACATAAATAGCCATTCCAATCGGCTGTGTGTAATCAAAAATACGTATTATCCAATTAGTAACTGCGTTATCTTCAAAAAACTGTGCAATGGTTTGCGGCGTGATCATGAAAGAAACGGCAAAGATTACAGGGATAACTCCAGCTGCGTTTACTTTCAATGGAAGGTGTGTATTTTGCCCACCGCCCACAGGATTCTTTCCAGATACACGCTTTGCATATTGTACAGGAATTTTACGAAGAGCTTGTTGAATGAAAATGACACCTACGATGATCGCAATTACGGCTAATACCACTAGAGCAACTGTTACGATTCGGATAAATATTTGATCGCCAGCATCGGAAAATTGTTGTGTCATGTATTGACTGATAGTAGTCGGAATGGCGGCAACGATACCAGCAAAGATTAGAATGGAAATTCCATTTCCTACGCCCTTGCTTGTAATTTGCTCTCCTAACCACAACAAGAATGCTGTTCCAGCTGTTAATACTAGTGCTATTAATAGATAAGTGCCGATACTTGGATTTTGAATGAGACCTCCGCCAGAGATCGCATTAAATCCGTATGCCATACCAAATGCCTGGATGAAACCAAGCACGATCGTACCATAACGGGTAACTTGAGCGAGTTTTCTTCGGCCCACGTCCCCTTGCTTAGACCACTCAGTAAACTTCGGTACAACGTCCATCTGTAGAAGCTGAACAATAATTGAAGCTGTAATGTAAGGCATAATCCCTGTCGCAAAGATAGAGAATTGTGCCAAAGCCCCTCCACCGAAGATATTGAGAAGCCCAAATGCACTGTTATTACCAAAATTTAATGCTTCTGGGTTCACCCCAGGTACGGGGATGAATGTCCCGATTCTAAATACAAGAAGCATTAATAGAGTGAATATAATTTTATTTCTTATATCTTTTACACGCATGAAATTGGAGATTGTCCGAAACATTAAATCACCTCAGTTTGACCGCCTGCTGCTTCGATTGCTTCTTTAGCAGCGGAAGAAAACTTATGAGCCTTAACAGTAAGTTTCTTTTCAAGCTTACCATCTGCTAGAATTTTAATTCCAGCTTTTTCGCTTTTCACTACACCTGTCTCGATTAGTAGCTCAGGAGTTACTTCTGTACCTTCTTCAAAGCGGTTTAGAGCATCGAGGTTTACAATTGCATATTCTTTACGATTGATATTTGTAAATCCACGTTTAGGCAGACGTTGGAATAGAGGAGTTTGACCACCTTCAAAACCAAGTCTTACACCGCCGCCAGAACGTGCATTTTGACCTTTATGTCCTTTACCAGCAGTTTTTCCGTTTCCAGAACCGATTCCGCGTCCAACTCGGTTACGTTCTTTACGGGAACCTGGTGTAGGCTTCAATTCATGTAGCTTCATTATTGGCACCTCCTTGTTCTATGGAAATAATTATTGTTCCTTCACAGTTACAAGGTGTGAAACTTTGTTAATCATTCCGCGAATTGCTGCATTATCTTCATGAACAACCGTTTGGTGCAGCTTTTTAAGTCCTAAAGTTTTAACGGTAACACGTTGATCTTCAGGACGACCAATTAGGCTGCGTGTAAGGGTGATTTCGAGTTTTTTTGCCATTGGTTTTCCCCCCCTTATCCTAACAGTTCTTCAACTGATTTTCCACGTAGTTTAGCAACGTCTTCAGCACGTTTTAACTGTTTTAATCCTTCAACTGTAGCACGCACCATGTTAATTGGTGTGTTTGTTCCAAGTGACTTAGATAGGATATCAGATACACCTGCTAATTCAAGTACCGCACGAACAGGTCCGCCCGCGATAACTCCAGTACCTTCAGAAGCTGGCTTTAACAAAATTTCACCCGCACCGTAGTGACCTACAACTTCGTGAGGAATTGTAGTGCTTACCATAGGTACAGAAATTAAATTTTTCTTCGCATCTTCAATTGCTTTACGGATCGCATCTGGTACCTCTTGCGCTTTACCAGTTCCGAAACCGACGTGACCATTTTTATCTCCAACTACTACAAGTGCAGAGAAACGGAAACGACGTCCACCTTTAACAACCTTCGCAACACGATTTACCGTAACAACACGTTCTTCTAGCTCTAGTTTATTGGCATCAATGCGACGCATTCATTTGTCCCTCCTTTGTCTATTAAAATTCTAGACCGTTCTCACGAGCTGCATCTGCTAATGCTTTGATACGCCCGTGGTATAAATAACCGCCGCGGTCAAAAACAACTTCTTTAAAGCCTTTTTCAACTGCTCTTTTCGCGATTAATTCACCAACTTTAGCTGCTGCTTCAATGTTACCTGTGCTTTCAAGTCCGAAATCCTTTTCAGCAGATGAAGCACTTGCAACTGTTACACCATTTACATCATCGATAAGCTGAACATAAATGTATTTGTTTGAGCGAAATACGTTTAGACGTGGACGCTCACTAGTTCCAGTAAGTTTCGAGCGAACACGAGCGTGTCTTTTCTTACGGACAGCGTTCTTACTAGTCTTTGTGATCACGTAAGCTCACTCCTTTCTGTTACCTATGCGGCATTATTTACCTGTTTTACCTTCTTTACGGCGTACATGCTCACCTTCATAACGAATCCCTTTACCTTTGTAAGGTTCTGGCGGACGAACGTCACGAATGTTAGCAGCTAGAGCACCAACACGCTCTTTATTGAAACCTTTAACGATGATTTTCGTAGCAGAAGGAACTTCGATTTCGATTCCTTTTTCTGGTTCGATCTCAACTGGGTGTGAGTAACCAACGTTTAAGACAAGCTTATTCCCTTGCTTAGAAGCACGGTATCCGACCCCAATTAGCTCTAAGCCTCTTTCAAATCCTTTTGATACACCTTCCACCATATTTGCTAGTAACGCACGAGTTGTTCCGTGCAATGTACGGTGTTCTTGTGATTCAGAAGGACGGGTTACGTTAATCACGTTGTCTTCTATCTCAATATTAATAGCTGGGTTAAATGAACGAGTTAATTCACCTTTAGGTCCTTTAACCGTTACAGTGTTGTTGTCAAGAGTGACGGTAACACCTGCTGGTACCTCAATAGGTTTTTTACCTACACGAGACATGCTTTGCACCTCCATTCACAAATCTGTTGTATTACCAAACGTAAGCAAGGACTTCGCCGCCCACTTGCTTAGCACGTGCTTCTTTATCTGTAAGTACACCTTGAGATGTAGATACGATTGCAATACCAAGTCCATTAAGAACGCGTGGAACTTCATTCGCTTTTGCGTATACGCGCAGACCAGGTTTACTGATTCTCTTAAGGCCAGTTATAACACGTTCGTTATTTACACCGTATTTTAAGAAAATACGAATAACACCTTGTTTGTTATCTTCGATATGTTCTACATCACGTACGAAACCTTCACGCTTCAAAATTTCAGCGACTTCTTTTTTGAGTTTTGAAGCAGGAACTTCAAGAACCTCGTGACGTACCATATTCGCATTACGAATACGAGTTAGCATATCTGCAATTGGATCTGTCATGACCATTGTGTAATGACCTCCTTCCCACGTTCCTTAGATTTTACCAGCTGGCTTTTTTAACGCCAGGAATTTGACCTTTGTATGCAAGTTCACGGAAGCAAATACGGCAAAGTTTAAATTTGCGGTATACAGAGTGTGGACGTCCGCAACGTTCACAACGTGTATATTCACGAACTTTATACTTTTGCGTGCGTTGTTGCTTCGCAATCATTGATTTTTTAGCCACGTTTTCGCCTCCCTTTTATTAGCGACTACTTTTGGAATGGCATTCCAAACTGAGTTAATAGTTCACGTGATTCTTCATCAGTGTTGGCAGTTGTAACAATTACGATGTCCATACCGCGCACTTTACTCACTTTATCGTAATCGATCTCAGGGAAGATAAGCTGTTCACGAATTCCTAATGTGTAGTTTCCTCTGCCATCAAATGCCTTCTTAGAGATTCCACGGAAGTCACGTACACGTGGAAGAGAAACTGCGATTAACTTATCTAGGAATTCATACATACGCTCACCACGAAGTGTTACCTTCGCACCGATTGGCATACCCTCACGAAGACGGAATCCTGCAATGGATTTCTTCGCTCTTGTTACAACTGGCTTTTGACCAGTGATGATTTCTAGTTCTTCTACAGCGTTATCAAGTGCTTTTGCGTTTTGAACGGCATCACCAACACCCATGTTGATAACGATTTTTTCAATTTTAGGCACTTGCATAATGGATTTATAGTTAAACTTACTCATAAGAGAAGGTGTAATTTCTTTTACGTATTTTTCTTTTAGGCGGTTCATTCGTCTTTACCTCCCTTCATGTTCGACTCAATCAGTCTAATTTTTCACCAGATTTTTTTGCGACACGTACTTTTTTGCCATCTACTTCCTTATAACCAACACGAGTTGGCTGACCTGTTTTCGGATCGATTGGCATTACGTTTGAAACATGGATTGCTGCTTCACGGCTGATAATTCCGCCTTGCGGATTATCTTGTGAAGGTTTCGCATGCTTTTTCACAATGTTTACGCCTTCGACCACTACACGATCTTTTTTCGGAAACGCTGCAAGAATGACACCGGTTTTACCTTTGTCCTTGCCAGAGATGACCATAACCTTGTCACCTTTTTTTACATGCATCGTATTTCGCACCTCCTTAAAGGCCTCATCACAAATCTTATAGTACTTCTGGGGCTAAAGAAACAATTTTCATGAAGTTGTTATCACGAAGTTCACGAGCAACTGGTCCGAAAATACGTGTACCACGTGGACTTTTATCGTCACGAATAATTACACATGCGTTCTCATCAAATTTGATGTAAGAACCATCGGAACGACGAGCTCCGCTTTTCGTACGGACAATAACAGCTTTAACAACGTCACCTTTTTTAACAACGCCTCCTGGTGTTGCTTGTTTGACTGTACAAACGATCACATCACCAATATTAGCTGTTTTTCTGCCAGATCCACCTAACACTTTAATGGTTAGAACTTCACGTGCACCTGAGTTATCAGCAACTTTTAAACGTGTTTCTTGTTGAATCATGCGTCGTACCTCCCTTCGGAATATGCATAGATCCGAATCATCATTAAATAATAACTGCTTTTTCTACAACTTCAACTAGACGGAAACGCTTTGTAGCAGACAATGGGCGAGTTTCCATGATACGAACGATATCGCCTACTTGTGCTTCATTGTGCTCATCATGAGCTTTGAATTTCTTAGAATATTTCACGCGCTTACCGTATAGAGGATGTTTTTTATGTGTTTCCACTAATACTGTGACCGTTTTATCCATTTTATCGGAAACAACACGACCAGTATATACTTTACGTTGGTTACGTTCACTCATTATTTACGGAAACCTCCTCTCGGGCTATTTGTTAGTTAAGCCGATCTCTCTTTCACGAATTACAGTTTTCATACGAGCGATGGACTTACGAACCTCACGAATGCGAGCAGTGTTTTCCAATTGTCCTGTCGCAAGTTGGAAGCGAAGGTTGAATAATTCTTCTTTAAGAGATTTCACTTTTTGTTCAATTTCGGCAGTGGTTAGTTCACGAATTTCATTAGCCTTCATTTGATTCACCACCAATTTCTTCTCGTTTTACAAACTTACACTTAACAGGCAGTTTGTGAGACGCTAATCGAAGTGCTTCACGAGCGATTTCTTCAGATACGCCTGCAATTTCAAACATAATTTTTCCAGGTTTTACGACAGCCACCCATCCTTCTGGAGCCCCTTTACCGGAACCCATCCGGACTTCTAGAGGTTTTGCAGTATATGGCTTATGAGGGAAGATTTTAATCCAAACCTTACCACCACGTTTCATGTAACGTGTCATCGCAATACGTGCAGCCTCAATTTGGCGGTTTGTAATCCATGAAGCTTCTAATGCTTGTAAACCGTATTCACCAAAGCTAACTTCAGTGCCACCTTTTGCATTTCCACGCATTTTTCCACGGTGTTCACGGCGATACTTTACGCGTTTTGGCAGTAACATATTAGTTACCTCCTTCCTCAGATTTCTTCTTCGTAGGAAGGACTTCTCCACGATAAATCCATACTTTCACGCCAAGCTTACCGTAAGTTGTATCAGCTTCAGCGGTAGCATAGTCAATGTCAGCGCGAAGAGTATGAAGAGGAACAGTTCCTTCGCTGTAATGTTCAGCACGAGCAATATCCGCTCCGCCTAAACGACCAGATACTTGTGTTTTAATTCCTTGTGCACCAGCGCGCATAGCACGTTGAATCGCTTGCTTCTGTGCACGACGGAAAGAAACGCGGTTTTCAAGCTGACGAGCAATGTTCTCAGCAACAAGTTTCGCGTCTAAATCAGCTTTTTTGATTTCCATGATGTTAATGTGTACACGCTTGCCAGTTAATTGGCTAAGTGCTTTACGAAGTGCTTCAACTTCGGTACCACCTTTACCAATTACCATACCAGGCTTCGCAGTGTGAATTGTAATATTAATGCGGTTAGCCGCACGTTCGATTTCTACTTTTGCTACGGATGCATCACTTAAACGTTTTGTGATGTACTCACGTACTTTAATGTCTTCGTGCAGAAGGTTTGCATAGTCTTTGCCAGCATACCATTTTGATTCCCAGTCACGAATGACTCCAATACGTAGACCGATCGGATGTACTTTTTGACCCACGAATTATCCCTCCTTCTTTTCTGATACTACGATCGTGATATGACTCGTACGTTTGTTGATTGCGCTAGCACGTCCCATTGCACGTGGACGGAAACGTTTTAAGGTTGGACCTTCATCAACGAACGCTTGAGTAATCACAAGATTATTTACGTCCATTTCATAGTTATGTTCAGCATTTGCAACTGCGGAATTTAACACCTTTTCAATAACAGGAGAAGCTGTTTTAGGTGTGTGGCGCAAAATTGCGATTGCCTCACCGACTTGCTTTCCTCGGATTAAATCTACTACTAAGCGTACTTTACGAGGAGCAATTCTTACTGTTCTAGCAACAGCTTTAGCTTGCATCATTTTGCCCTCCTCTCGGATTAACGTCTTGTTTTCTTATCGTCATTTGCATGGCCTTTATACGTACGGGTTGGTGCAAACTCTCCAAGTTTATGTCCGACCATATCTTCAGTAATATAAACTGGAACATGTTTGCGTCCATCGTATACAGCGATCGTATGACCGATAAAGCTTGGGAAGATTGTTGAGCGACGTGACCAAGTTTTAATTACTTGCTTTTTGTCTGCTTCGTTTAATTGCTCAACCTTTTTCATTAAATGATCATCTGCAAAAGGTCCTTTTTTCAAGCTACGACCCATTTTTGTGCCTCCCTTCGTGACTCTACTACGGCTCTCTCTTGGAACCGTAGTACAATCCCGTTATTTTTTACGACGACGAACGATGAATTTATCAGATCTGTTCTTTTTCTTACGAGTTTTCGCACCAAGAGTTGGTTTACCCCATGGTGACATTGGAGATTTACGTCCGATAGGCGCTCTACCTTCACCACCACCGTGTGGGTGATCATTAGGGTTCATTACAGAACCACGAACAGTAGGGCGTTTACCTAACCAACGAGAACGTCCTGCTTTACCGATGTTAATTAATTCGTGTTGTTCGTTACCAACTTGACCGATTGAAGCGCGGCATGTAGATAAAATCATGCGAACTTCACCAGAAGTTAAACGAACAAGAACATATTTACCTTCTTTACCAAGAACTTGAGCAGAAGTTCCGGCAGAACGAACAAGCTGTCCGCCTTTACCAGGCTTTAACTCAATATTGTGAATAACTGTACCCATTGGGATATTTCCTAAAGGAAGAGCGTTACCCACTTTGATGTCTGCGTCTGGTCCAGACATTACTTCCATTCCAACTTCTAGGTTTTTAGGTGCTAAAATGTAGCGTTTTTCACCGTCTACATAATTAATGAGTGCGATATTCGCTGAGCGGTTTGGATCATACTCGATTGTAGCAACGCGTCCTGGTATACCATCTTTATCACGTTTGAAATCGATGATACGGTATTGGCGCTTATGTCCTCCGCCCTGATGGCGAACTGTTAACTTACCTTGGTTGTTACGACCAGCTTTTTTGCTTAATGGAGCAAGCAAAGATTTTTCTGGCTTATCAGTAGTGATTTCAGCGAAATCAGAAACTGTCATACCGCGACGACCATTAGAGGTAGGTTTGTATTTTTTAATCGCCACTTTAGTTCCCTCCTCTTCTTATTTAAGTAAGAATCTTTTATGCTTCAAAGATTTCAATCTCTTTGCTATCAGCAGTTAAAGTAACAATCGCTTTGCGACGCTTGTTTGTGTAGCCAGTGTAACGGCCCATGCGCTTGAATTTTCCTTTGTAGTTCATGATGTTAACTTTATCAACTTTCACACCGAAAATTTCTTCGACCGCATCTTTAACTTGAGTTTTGTTTGCTCTTACATCTACTTCAAAAGTGTATTTCTTATCAGCCATAATATCTGCTGCACGTTCAGTAATAACGGGGCGCTTAATGACGTCACGAGCTTCCATTATCCAAGCACCTCCTCTACTTTTTCAACAGCTGCTTTTGTAATGATCAATTGATCATGGTTAAGGACATCAAGAACATTAATGCCATTTGCATCAACAACTGTAATTCCTGGGATGTTGCGTGCAGATAGTGCTACGTTTTCGTTGAACACATCTGTTACAACAAGCGCTTTACGGTTTACAGCTAAACCTTTTAGCACATTTGCAAATTCTTTTGTTTTTGGTTGTTCTAAGTTTAAGCTTTCAAGAACAAGAATGCTTTCACCTTGAACTTTAGAAGATAAAGCTGATTTAATTGCTAAACGACGTACTTTCTTTGGCAGTTTGTAGCTGTAGCTACGTGGAACCGGACCAAATACAATACCACCGCCGCGCCATTGTGGGGAACGGATAGAACCTTGACGAGCACGTCCTGTTCCTTTTTGGCGCCATGGTTTACGTCCACCGCCAGCCACTTCTGAACGATTTTTTACTTTATGAGTTCCTTGTCTTAAAGAAGCTCTTTGCATCATAACCGCTTCGAATAATACGTGATTGTTTGGTTGGATTCCGAACACAGCATCGCTTAATTCAATTTCTCCAACTTGAGAACCACTTTGGTTGTATAGGGCTACTTTTGGCATTCCCTTTTCCTCCTTTCCTAGTTGAATTATTTCGCTTTAACGGCAGATTCAATTTTAATTAATGATTTTTTCGCACCTGGCACATTACCTTTAATAAGTAAAAGGTTGCGATCTGTATCAACCTTTACAATTTGCAGGTTTTGAACAGTTACTTGATCTCCGCCCATGCGTCCAGGAAGAGCTTTTCCTTTGAATACACGGTTAGGAGCTACAGGACCCATTGATCCAGGACGACGATGGTAACGAGAACCGTGAGCCATTGGTCCACGAGATTGTCCATGGCGTTTGATATTACCTTGGAAACCTTTCCCTTTTGAAATTCCTGTTACATCTACTACATCGCCTTCTGCGAAAATATCAACCTTGACTTCCTGACCAACTTCGTAATCTCCAAGATTCGCATCACGGATCTCACGTACGTAGCGCTTAGGTGCAGTATTTGCCTTTTCAGCGTGTCCTTTTTCAGGTTTGTTCGCAAGCTTTTCACGTTTGTCGTCAAAGCCGATTTGAATTGCTTCATATCCATCGGTATCAACTGTTTTCTTTTGAAGAACAACGTTTGCAGCTGCCTCAATAACAGTAACTGGAATAAGATCGCCATTTTCAGCAAAAATCTGCGTCATGCCAATTTTTCTTCCTAAGATTCCTTTGGTCATTCGTCACACCTCCTATAAATTTATCCATATTTATCATTAAAGTTTAATTTCGATGTCTACGCCTGATGGTAGATCTAGTCTCATAAGTGAATCAACTGTTTGTGGAGTTGGGTTCACGATGTCAATAAGACGTTTGTGTGTGCGCATTTCGAATTGCTCACGAGAGTCTTTGTACTTATGGACTGCTCGAAGAATTGTGTACACACTCTTTTCAGTTGGAAGCGGGATTGGACCCGATACATTCGCACCTGAACGTTTTGCTGTTTCTACAATCTTTTCAGCTGATTGATCTAGGATTCTGTGATCATAAGCTTTTAAACGAATACGAATTTTTTGTTTTGCCATTATTTTCCCTCCTTTATCGCCTATTTTCGTAATAGACATTCTCCGCGGAAATATCCTGACGACACTCGCCATGGCAAAGCGGCCGGGTGTGTCAGCAACCTTCCACATCATCGCATTTGAAAGCCAACATTTAATATTATACAGAAATCAAGCCTACTAAGCAATACCAATGTATAAATAATTAAATTTGGCGCACTTTTACTATTATAAAGAGTCAAAACTCTTATTTCAAGGAGTCGCTGGATAATTTATTCGTGTAATGATTTCCAATGAGAGCGATTTTCTGATCATTTTTAACCGAAGAAAAATGGAATGGCGTTTCATTGGTTTTCAAAACAGACACTTTTTCTATTACATGTGAAAAGTGAGCTTTTCTCAAAAAGAGATTCCGAATCGATACAAAATAAAAAACGAATCTGCCGTTAATTATGCAGATCCGCATTGCCATTGTTTATCCTTGACGTTTTTCTTCCTACATATATTGAATGTACCGGTCGTTGCTCCTTCATCAAACATCACACCAAACATTTAAATTACTTCTTATGGCTCTTTTTCTTTTCCCTTACTGCCTGTTTCAGCTCATTTCGAATCGATTGGGAATAGCGAATAAACCAATGTATATCCTCTTCAGTCATTTCCTTCTCTCCGTATCGGCAGGCATCATAGATATTTAGATATTTCTGAGTTTCCTTATTATGATTAATTCCAATTCTTTGAAACCATTCAGCCAAACTTTCATTCCATTTTCGGTTAACACCCTTTTTTACGGCATATTTTTCTAGATTCCAGACTTGTTTTCTAACCAATTGGACAGGTACATTTGAGAAATTCCACTTCTTTAAAATAGAAAATGAACCTTCGTGTTGACTGTATGAAATCACTGCAGCCTCATTTCTTTTCTGATTAATTACTATTTTCCCTTTCGATACGAGGGATATAAATATGATAAAAG
This sequence comes from Bacillus oleivorans, assembly GCF_900207585.1. GTDB lineage: Bacteria > Bacillota > Bacilli > Bacillales > JC228 > Bacillus_BF > Bacillus_BF oleivorans. The sequence goes on from NZ_OAOP01000014.1 coordinate 40,621, forward strand.
CAATCACAAACAGCAGGATAAAAATAATTTCTGTATATCCCTCCACAGCTGCTTCGCTTGCTCCAATTTCAGTTGTTTGCATTTCTTGATTTAGCAGCTTGTATTCTGTTGTTATTTCCGGAAGAGAACCTGTTTTTAAATCTAAGTTAAACAGCCAATTTAAAATCCGATAGAAAGTCCAAAGCAGTAATGATCCAATTTGAGGGTTTTGCTGCTGTAGAAATTTAAAAAAGCCATCGCATAAAAGCGATGGCTATAAAAGATGCTTCTTTATTGAATTAATTGTTACTTAGTGATTGTAGTAACAACACCAGAACCAACTGTACGTCCACCTTCACGGATAGAGAATCTTGTTCCGTCTTCAATCGCGATCGGAGCAATCAATTCTACTGTCATTTCAATGTTATCGCCAGGCATAACCATTTCTACTCCTTCAGGAAGCTGAATGATTCCTGTTACGTCAGTTGTACGGAAGTAGAATTGTGGACGGTAGTTTGAGAAGAATGGAGTATGACGACCACCTTCTTCTTTAGAAAGAACGTAAACTTCAGCTTTGAAGCTAGTGTGTGGTGTAATTGTACCAGGCTTTGCTAATACTTGACCACGTTGTATTTCTTCACGAGCAACCCCACGAAGAAGTGCACCAATGTTGTCTCCAGCTTCAGCATAGTCAAGAAGCTTACGGAACATTTCAACACCAGTTACAGTAGTAGATTTTGGCTCTTCAGAAAGACCAATGATATCGACTACATCCCCAACTTTTACTTGTCCGCGTTCAACACGGCCAGTTGCAACTGTACCACGACCAGTGATTGAGAATACATCCTCAACTGGCATCATGAAAGGTTTGTCAGTGTCACGTTGTGGCGTTGGAACGTACTCATCAACAGCGTCCATAAGTTCAATGATTTTTGCTTCCCATTCAGAATCTCCCTCAAGAGCTTTAAGAGCAGAACCTTTGATTACAGGAATGTCATCGCCAGGGAAATCGTATTCAGAAAGAAGATCACGAACTTCCATTTCAACTAGTTCTAATAGTTCTTCGTCATCTACCATGTCACATTTGTTTAAGAATACAACAAGGTAAGGAACACCTACATTACGAGAAAGAAGAATGTGTTCACGAGTTTGTGGCATTGGACCATCAGCAGCAGATACTACTAGGATCCCTCCATCCATTTGCGCAGCACCAGTGATCATGTTTTTAACATAGTCAGCGTGTCCTGGGCAGTCAACGTGAGCATAGTGACGAGTTTCAGTTTCATATTCAACGTGTGCAGTAGAGATTGTGATTCCACGTTCTCTTTCTTCTGGTGCACCATCAATTTGGTCATATGCACGAGCTTCAGCTTTACCTTGCTTAGCAAGTACAGTAGTGATAGCTGCAGTTAAAGTAGTTTTACCATGGTCAACGTGTCCGATTGTACCAACGTTTACGTGTGGTTTAGAACGATCAAATTTAGCTTTACCCATTAGGAAAATCCTCCTTAAATTTTAAAATAAGTATAGAAAGATTTATATATGGGCTATGAAAACGATTCTCTCGTTTTCATAGCAACCACATTTCTATAAGTAGTTATACTTTATCATAAAGGCGAAATCAATTATTCACCTTTATTTTTTTTAATGATTTCATCAGAAATTGATTTTGGAACCTCTTCGTAATGGTCGAATTGCATTGTGAATACTCCACGGCCTTGTGTAGCAGAACGAAGAGTTGTAGCGTATCCAAACATTTCAGATAGTGGAACCATCGCGCGAACAACCTGAGCGTTACCGCGTGCTTCCATACCTTCAACACGACCGCGACGGGCAGTGATGTTACCCATGATATCGCCCATGTATTCTTCAGGAACGATGACTTCAACTTTCATCACTGGTTCAAGAATTACAGGGTTACATTTAGATGCTGCATTTTTAAGCGCCATAGAAGCAGCAATTTTAAATGCCATTTCACTGGAGTCAACATCATGGTAAGATCCATCAAACAATCTAGCTTTGATATCTACTAATGGGAACCCTGCTAATACTCCTCTTTCAAGAGCATCTTCAAGACCCGCTTCAACAGCTGGGATGTATTCACGCGGAACGACACCACCGACGATTCCATTTTCGAATTCGAAGCCTTTTCCTTCTTCGTTTGGAGAGAATTCAATCCAAACGTGTCCGTATTGTCCGCGTCCACCAGATTGACGGGCAAATTTACCTTCAACCTGTGCAGAAGAACGGAATGTTTCACGGTATGCCACCTGTGGTGCACCCACATTGGCTTCAACCTTGAATTCACGTTTCATACGGTCTACAAGGATATCTAAGTGAAGTTCTCCCATTCCGGCGATAATAACTTGTCCAGTTTCCTGATCAGTATATGCACGGAAAGTAGGGTCTTCTTCTTGAAGTTTTTGTAATGCTGTCGACATTTTATCTTGGTCAGCTTTAGATTTAGGTTCGATAGAAAGCTGGATTACTGGCTCTGGGAATTCCATTGATTCTAGGATTACTAGATTCTTCTCATCACAGAGAGTGTCACCAGTTGTTGTATCCTTTAAACCAACAGCTGCCGCGATATCTCCAGAATGTACCATAGAGATTTCTTCACGGTGGTTTGCGTGCATTTGCAGGATACGTCCTACACGTTCACGCTTACCTTTTGTTGAGTTTTGTACATATGAACCAGAACTTAATGTTCCAGAATATACACGGAAGAATGTAAGTTTACCAACATAAGGGTCAGTCATAACTTTAAATGCAAGAGCAGCAAATGGCTCTTCATCACTTGAATGACGTTCAACTACTTCATCTGAATCAGGCAGTGTACCTTTAATAGCTGGTACATCAAGTGGAGATGGAAGGTAGTCAATTACAGCATCTAGCATTAATTGTACACCTTTATTTTTAAAGGCAGATCCGCAAAGAACCGGATAGAATTCAACGTTAACAGTACCTTTACGAATAGCAGCTTTAATCTCTTCGTTCGTGAGTTCTTCACCGCCAAGATACTTTTCCATTAATTCTTCATCAAGCTCAGCTACCGCTTCAATTAATTTTTCGCGGTATTCTTCTGCTTGTGCTCGGTACTCTTCAGGAATTTCACGCTGTTCAATATCGGTACCTAAGTCGTTACCATAGAACGTTGCTTTCATTTCAACAAGGTCAATAATACCTTCAAATTGATCTTCAGCACCAATAGGAAGCTGAATAGGATGTGCATTAGCTTGTAAACGTTCATGGAGTGTTTTTACAGAGTACAGGAAGTCTGCACCGATTTTATCCATTTTGTTTACAAACACAACACGTGGTACTCCGTAAGTTGTCGCTTGACGCCAAACTGTTTCAGTTTGAGGTTCAACACCCGATTGGGCATCAAGAACTGCAACCGCACCATCTAATACACGCAATGAACGCTCAACTTCTACAGTGAAGTCCACGTGTCCTGGAGTGTCGATGATGTTTACGCGGTTCCCTTTCCATTGTGCAGTTGTTGCAGCAGATGTAATCGTAATTCCGCGTTCTTGTTCTTGCTCCATCCAGTCCATCTGAGATGCACCTTCATGAGTTTCGCCAATCTTGTGAATACGACCAGTGTAATAAAGAATACGCTCAGTTGTTGTTGTTTTACCAGCATCAATGTGAGCCATGATCCCTATATTACGCGTATTTTCTAAGGAGAACTCTCTGGCCATTTAGTCTTTCTCCTTCCTTTTCGTGTGGAATAATGATTTGTATTAAATAAGAAATATTACCAGCGATAGTGAGCAAACGCTTTGTTTGCTTCTGCCATTTTGTGAGTATCTTCACGTTTCTTAACAGCAGCTCCAGTGTTGTTAGCTGCATCAAGAATTTCGTTAGCAAGACGCTCTTCCATTGTTTTTTCACCGCGAAGACGCGCATAGTTTACTAACCAGCGCAAACCAAGTGTTGTACGACGGTCTGGGCGAACTTCAACTGGTACTTGGTAGTTTGAACCACCGACACGACGCGCACGCACTTCAAGAACAGGCATAATGTTTTTAAGAGCTTGGTCAAATACCTCCATAGGCTCTTTACCTGTACGTTCTTGAATAAGTTCAAAAGCTGAATAAAGAATCTTTTGAGATTTTCCTCTTTTACCGTCAATCATCATTTTGTTGATTAAACGAGTAACGAGTTTTGAATTATAAAGCGGATCTGGCAGTACATCTCTTTTTGCTACAGGTCCTTTACGTGGCATGATGTATCCTCCTTTCAAAGATGTTTTATGAAATCATTCTATTATTTTTTCTCTTTTGGTCTTTTTGTTCCGTATTTAGAACGACCTTGTTTACGTTCGTTAACTCCTGCAGTATCAAGAGCACCACGAACAATGTGATAACGTACCCCTGGCAAGTCCTTTACACGGCCGCCACGAATTAGTACAACACTGTGTTCTTGCAAATTGTGTCCGATACCAGGAATGTAAGCTGTAACTTCGATTCCGTTTGTTAAACGAACACGCGCATATTTACGCAATGCTGAGTTTGGTTTTTTCGGTGTCATTGTACCAACACGAGTACATACTCCACGCTTTTGTGGTGAAGAAAGGTTAGTTTGAGATTTTTTAAAGCTGTTATAACCTTTGTTAAGCGCTGGAGATTTTGATTTTTCCTCTTTAGTTTGACGCGGCTTGCGCACTAGTTGGTTAATAGTAGGCATCTGTTTGTGTCCTCCCTTCTTCATTTCTAATCTAGGTCCAAGTTCTAGTTCCACACATCCAGGTGGTTCATTTTTTGGACAAAAGAAAAGATTGCAACGAGAAATTGCAACATTCATTTCTCTTTAATAATCCCAACAGCAGTAGCTTTCACATCAATCCCACAAGCTTTTCCTAATCTTTGCATGGAGTCTACTCGTTGAATTGGGACATCGTGTTCTTCCGCAGCGGCCAATACAGGATTGGTTACCCTAGGATCTGCGTCAGCTGCCAGTACAACAGCTTTCACACGACCATTTTGAATAGCCTTGACTGTTTGTTTCGTTCCTACGACTATTTCTTTTGCAGTTGATACTTTTTCATAAGACACTTAAAGTTCCTCCAAAGCATCATTTTCGTAAGAAGCACCTTTGCTATAATATCATCCCGAAAGAATAAATGTCAACAATAGAAATAAATTTTTCAGTGTTAAAGAATCGTAAATTTCAATTTAAATGAATCATACTCGCGAAGAAGCTTTTTCTTCTTCACGAGTATGACTGAGTTGCTTATTTACTGAACACTTACTGGCTCATCTGCTGTTTGTTTTGTGATTTCAGGAGATGCCTTACGGTAGCGCTGCATACCTGTACCAGCAGGAACCAGCTTACCAATAATTACATTTTCCTTCAATCCTAATAATTCATCGCGTTTTCCTTTGATCGCAGCATCTGTTAGGACACGAGTTGTTTCCTGGAAGGAAGCTGCTGATAGGAATGAGTCAGTTTCAAGCGATGCTTTTGTAATACCAAGAAGTACTGGACGTCCTGTTGCCGGATATTTTCCTTCAAGCAATGCTTTTCGGTTGGCATCCGTAAACTGGTGAATATCCAATAGGGATCCTGGCAGTACATCAGTATCTCCGGCATCAATGACCCGTACTTTACGAAGCATTTGCCGAACCATAACTTCTACGTGTTTGTCGCCAATTTCTACCCCTTGCATACGGTATACTTTTTGAACTTCGCGTAATAAGTATTCTTGGACAGCAGCCACGTCTTTTACTTTTAATAATTCCTTCGGATCGATAGAACCTTCTGTTAATACACTTCCGGCCTCTACACGATCATTAACAGCAACTTTCAATCGTGCTGTATATGGAATGAGGTAGTTACGAGTTTCGACATCACCTTGGACGACAATTTCTTGCTGACGGTCTCTCGCTTCATTGATGGCTGTGACAACCCCATCAATTTCTGTAATAACCGCTTGACCTTTCGGATTACGCGCTTCAAATAGCTCTTGAATACGCGGTAAACCTTGGGTAATATCGTCTCCGGCTACCCCGCCAGTGTGGAATGTACGCATCGTAAGCTGTGTTCCTGGTTCACCAATGGATTGGGCCGCAATGATACCAACTGCTTCCCCAACCTCAACTTGTTGTCCGGTTGCAAGGTTTTGACCATAACATTTTTTACATACGCCATGCTTTGTATTACATGTGAAGGCAGAGCGAATCCATACAGCTTCAATTCCAAAATCCACAATTTCTTTGGCAAGATCCTCAGTAATAAAGCCGTTTTCAGCTACAAGCACTTCCCCTGTTTCAGGGTGTTTCACCGATTTGCGGGCATAACGTCCAACTAAACGCTCTTCTAACGGCTCAATAATTTCATTGCCTTCCTTCAAGGCAGTTACACGAATTCCTCTATCTGTGCCACAGTCATCCTCACGAACAATAACATCCTGGGCAACGTCGACAAGTCGACGTGTTAAGTAACCAGAGTCGGCTGTTTTGAGTGCTGTATCAGCAAGTCCTTTACGGGCACCGTGCGTAGAAATAAAGTATTCCAATACGGTTAATCCCTCACGGAAACTAGACTTAATCGGCAATTCAATGATACGTCCAGCTGGGTTCGCCATCAAACCACGCATACCTGCAAGCTGGGTAAAGTTAGATGCGTTACCACGTGCTCCGGAATCACTCATCATAAAGATTGGGTTTAAACGATGCAGTGTCTTCATCAGCTTGCCTTGGATATCGTCTTTAGCAGCACTCCAGATGGAAATGACGCGATCGTATCTTTCATCTTCTGTAATCAAACCACGTTTGAACTGCTTCATAACGTTATCCACTTTATGCTGTGCTTCTGTAAGAATTTGCTCTTTTTCACCAAGCACTACGATATCGGCAATACCAATTGTAATTCCAGCTTTTGTAGAGTATTTAAATCCAAGGTCCTTCATGCGGTCAAGCATTTTAGACGTTTCCGTGATTTTGAAACGTTTAAATACTTCAGCAATGATATTACCTAGGAACCCCTTTTTGAAAGGAGGAATTATTTCTTGCTGTTGTATAATTTCTTTGACATTTTCTGTTGGTTCCACAAAATATTTCTCAGGTGTTTTCTCAACTAAATTCACCTTTGTAGGTTCATTAATATATGGGAACGTGTTCGGTAAAATTTCGTTGAAAATAATCTTGCCGACAGTTGTTAACAACAGCATTTTATTTTGTTTTTCAGTAAAGGATTGATTACTTAAAGAACCAGCATATACAGCTACACGAGAATGCAAGTGAACATATCCATTTTGATACGCTACTAATGCCTCATTCGTATCTTTAAATACCATTCCTTCTCCATTTGCACCTTCTCGTTCTAATGTTAAGTAATAGTTACCTAATACCATGTCCTGAGAAGGAGTTACAACCGGTTTACCATCTTTAGGGTTCAAGATATTTTGTGCCGCAAGCATTAATAATCTGGCTTCAGCTTGAGCCTCTGCAGATAAAGGTACGTGCACCGCCATTTGGTCACCATCAAAGTCAGCGTTGTATGCTGTACAAACTAATGGATGAAGACGGATTGCTCTTCCTTCTACTAGTGTTGGCTCGAATGCTTGAATTCCTAGTCTGTGTAGAGTTGGAGCACGGTTCAGCAATACCGGATGCTCTTTAATGACTTCTTCTAATACATCCCAGACTTCTGGGTGAAGCCGCTCAATTTTACGTTTGGCTGACTTAATATTATGTGCCAATCCTTTTTCAACAAGCTCTTTCATAACAAAAGGCTTGAATAGTTCGATTGCCATTTCCTTAGGAAGACCGCATTGGTACATTTTTAGGTTTGGACCAACAACAATAACGGAACGACCAGAATAGTCTACGCGTTTTCCAAGTAAGTTTTGACGGAATCGCCCTTGCTTACCCTTCAGCATGTGAGAAAGTGATTTAAGCGGACGGTTTCCTGGTCCAGTTACCGGACGGCCGCGGCGTCCATTATCGATTAGCGCATCTACCGCTTCTTGAAGCATACGTTTTTCATTTTGAACAATGATACTAGGTGCACCAAGATCTAATAGGCGTTTTAAACGATTGTTACGGTTAATTACACGGCGGTATAAATCATTTAAGTCAGAAGTTGCAAAACGGCCGCCATCAAGCTGTACCATCGGACGAAGTTCAGGTGGTATTACAGGCAGAACATCTAAAATCATCCAAGAAGGATCATTTCCGGAGTTTCTGAATGCCTCTAACACTTCAAGACGCTTAATCGCACGTGTTCTGCGTTGTCCTTGTGCAACCTTTAATTCTTCTTTTAGAGTTTCTACTTCTTTTTCAAGATCAATGTCTTGCAAAAGCTTTTTAATCGCCTCTGCTCCCATTGAAGCTTGGAATTTATTTCCGTACTTTTCGCGATATGCACGGAATTCCTTTTCTGATAAGAGTTGTTTTTTCTCTAATGCCGTATCAGCAGAATCTGTCACAACATAAGAAGCAAAGTAGATGACTTCTTCCAATGCACGAGGTGACATATCCAAAATAAGACCCATACGACTTGGAATTCCTTTGAAATACCAGATATGCGAAACGGGAGCCGCGAGCTCAATATGCCCCATCCGCTCGCGACGCACTTTTGCCCGGGTAACTTCTACGCCACAACGGTCACAAACGACACCCTTGTAACGAACTCTCTTATACTTACCGCAATGGCATTCCCAGTCTTTTTGCGGACCGAAAATTCTTTCGCAGAAAAGACCGTCTTTTTCTGGCTTCAATGTACGATAGTTAATGGTTTCAGGCTTTTTAACTTCTCCGTAAGACCATGATCGGATCTTATCTGGTGAAGCAAGACCTATTTTCATATACTCAAAATTATTGACATCCAACAAGGGGCCTACCTCCCTTTTTCGTCTCAGGTTCTACCCTTATGTTGCTTAAATCTATTCCTTTGTTCCAACAGTTTCAGTTTCTGGCAGATCATGATCTGAAGAGATTGTTAAGGATTCAGCTTGTTGCACTTCCTCATCATCTTCTAAATCACGCATTTCAATTTCTTGGTCATCACTAGACAAGATTTTGACATCCATCCCTAAACTTTGAAGTTCTTTCATTAATACCTTAAAGGATTCAGGAACTCCAGGTTCAGGAACATTGTCGCCTTTAACAATAGCCTCGTATGTTTTTACACGGCCGACTACGTCATCAGACTTCACGGTTAAGATTTCTTGAAGAGTATAAGCAGCTCCGTATGCCTCAAGTGCCCATACCTCCATCTCACCAAAGCGCTGTCCGCCAAACTGAGCTTTACCGCCAAGAGGTTGTTGTGTAACCAATGAGTAAGGCCCTGTAGAACGAGCATGAAGTTTGTCATCAACCATGTGAGCTAATTTAATCATGTACATAATTCCGACAGATACTCTGTTATCAAACGGTTCACCGGTACGGCCATCATAAAGAATCGTTTTTGCATCACTCGCCATTCCGGCTTCCTCAATCGTTGCCCATACATCTTCTTCACGGGCACCGTCAAATACTGGAGAAGCTACATGAATGCCAAGGCTTCTTGCAGCCATTCCAAGGTGAAGCTCAAGTACCTGACCGATGTTCATACGCGAAGGAACCCCTAATGGATTTAACATGATATCAACTGGAGTGCCATCTGGTAAGTACGGCATATCTTCTTCAGGTAAAATTCGGGAAATAACCCCTTTGTTACCATGGCGGCCAGCCATTTTATCCCCTTCATGGATCTTACGTTTTTGAACAATGAACACACGAACCAGCTGATTTACACCTGGAGGCAGTTCATCTCCCGCCTCACGAGTAAAGACTTTAACATCCAATACGATTCCCCCGCCACCGTGAGGAACACGTAAAGAGGTATCACGAACTTCTCTTGCTTTTTCACCAAAGATGGCGTGAAGAAGTCTTTCTTCTGCTGTTAATTCGGTTACCCCTTTTGGCGTTACTTTACCAACCAACAGGTCTCCATCCTTAACCTCGGCACCAATGCGAATGATTCCTCTTTCATCGAGGTTGCGAAGCGCATCTTCACCAACGTTTGGAATATCACGCGTAATTTCTTCAGGTCCAAGCTTGGTATCTCTGGACTCTGACTCATATTCCTCAATATGGATGGATGTGTATACATCATCCTTAACTAGTCTTTCACTCATAATAATCGCATCTTCGTAGTTGTAACCATCCCACGTCATAAACGCAACCATTACGTTACGGCCTAGAGCTAATTCACCTTTTTCCATTGAAGGACCATCAGCTAAGATTTCACCCTTTGTTACACGATCACCCACACTTACGATTGGGCGCTGGTTATAGCATGTACCTTGGTTAGAACGAACAAATTTCAGCATCCGATATTTATCCAGATCCCCTTTAATTTCTTGTCCGTCAACTACCTCGATCCTTCTGACCCAAACCTCTTTCGCTTCAACATGCTCTACAATACCCTCGTACTTACAAATAACAGCGGCACCAGAGTCTTTTGCTGATACATATTCCATACCTGTACCTACAATTGGTGCTTCAGGCTGCATAAGCGGAACGGCTTGACGCTGCATATTGGCACCCATAAGGGCACGGTTAGAGTCATCATTTTCTAAGAAAGGAATACATGCTGTAGCTGCAGAAACAACCTGTTTAGGCGATACGTCCATGTAATCAACAAGTTCACGTTTTACAACTGTGTTTTCACCACGGAATCTCGCAATAACTTCTTCATCTAAGAAGGACCCATCTTCACCTAAACGTGCGTTGGCCTGAGCCACTACATAATTATCTTCTTCATCGGCTGTCAAATAATCGATATGTGAAGTTACCTTACCAGTATCCGGATCAACCCGGCGATAAGGTGTCTCAATAAATCCAAATTTATTCACTTTTGCAAAGGATGAAAGTGAGTTAATCAATCCGATGTTCGGACCTTCAGGTGTTTCAATCGGACACATACGGCCATAGTGGGAATAGTGAACGTCACGAACTTCAAACCCTGCGCGCTCACGAGTTAAACCGCCAGGTCCCAATGCTGATAGACGTCTTTTGTGCGTTAATTCAGCTAACGGGTTTGTCTGATCCATAAATTGAGACAACTGAGAACTTCCGAAGAATTCTTTAATAGACGCTATGACTGGTCTAATGTTGATAAGCTGCTGCGGCGTAATCGTTGCTGTGTCTTGAATCGACATTCTCTCACGTACAACACGCTCCATTCTGGATAAACCAATTCTGAATTGGTTTTGCAGAAGCTCGCCAACTGATCTTAAGCGGCGGTTTCCAAGGTGATCAATATCGTCTGTATCACCTACTCCATGCAACAAGTTAAAGAAATAACTGATGGAGGCGATGATATCAGCAGGCGTAATGTTCTTAATGTTCTCAGGAACATTAGCATTACCAAGAACATTGATCACTTTATCGCCTTCTTCGTTTGGAGCATAAATTTTAATGGATTGTGAAAGAATATCTTCCTCTACAACTCCGCCAGCAGGCTTAAAGGTCACATAACCGATTCCTTTACCTAAATGAGGAATTATTCGGTCAAGAACACGTCTTTCAAGAACGGTATCCTTTTCCACCAGAATTTCTCCTGTTTCAGGGTCAACAAGCGGCTGCGCTAATCTCTGACCAAACAAACGGTTTTTAATATGAAGTTTTTTATTTATTTTGTAACGACCAACACTTGCAAGATCGTAACGTTTCGGATCAAAAAATCTTGAAACCAGCAGACTCTTAGCGTTTTCAACAGTCGGCGGTTCACCAGGACGTAAGCGTTCGTAAATTTCTAATAACGCTTTTTCCGTATTTTCCGTATTGTCCTTCTCAAGAGTATTGCGAAGATATTCATTATCTCCAATCAGATCAATAATCTCTTGGTCAGAACCAAAGCCTAATGCACGAAGCAATACCGTTACCGGCAGCTTACGGGTACGATCAATACGAACATAGACAACATCTTTCGCATCTGTTTCGTACTCCAGCCACGCACCACGGTTAGGGATTACAGTAGCTGTAAAACCTTTCTTTCCGTTTTTATCTAGCTTTCCGTTATAGTACACACTAGGAGAGCGAACTAATTGAGAGACAATTACGCGTTCTGCCCCGTTAATAACAAACGTCCCAGTGTCTGTCATAAGCGGAAAATCACCCATGAATACATCCTGATCTTTTACTTCGCCCGTTTCCTTGTTAACAAGACGGACTTTAACGCGAAGCGGAGCAGAGTATGTAACATCTCTCTCCTTAGACTCCTCAACGGAATATTTCGGGTCGCTAAGACTATAATCGATAAACTCTAAAGAGAGATTACCAGTAAAGTCTTCGATTGGTGAAATGTCCTGGAACATTTCCTTCAAACCTTCATCTAAAAACCACTGATAAGAAGCAGTTTGAATTTCGATGAGATTTGGCAATTCAAGCACTTCGCTAATACGAGCAAAGCTTTTACGTTGGCGGTGTCGTCCATACTGAACTAGTTGACCTGTCAACTGTTTTCACCCCTCAAATTTACGTAGTGTGGAAAACAAAGTGTAAAGCCTTTATGTAAACAACTTGTTGTTTAACCGTAAGCCCTACTAGAAAAAAATCATAAAACGTATTACAATAACTATATAGAGTCTTGGAAAGAGCGGTTTCCCGTTTTACACAAGACAAAAAGAAAAAGGGTTTCACTTTAGAAAACCTCATTTTTCAAAAAAACGACCCATTATTAGATTATCTTTCCCATATTATCCATTCCATATACTTCTATGAATAAAATCGATAGGTCGTTTTAGTCAGAGGATGAATAAAAACGGGAATGCCAAATCACACATTGCCTAAAATTAGGCATACGGGTACAAATAATATATTGGCATTTTATAATAATAGCATAATGAAATTTTCGAGTCAACGCTTAATTGCTTTTAAAATAAAATAACCTTTATTCTTTTTTACAACTTCCGCTTCTCCAAAAATTTCCTCGAGCTTCTCTTTCGCAGATGGGGCTCCCTGCTTTTTTTGAATAACTACCCAAAGCTCTCCATTTTGAACTAAATGATCATAACTTTTTGCCAAAATGTCATGAACCACCTGCTTCCCCGCCCGGATTGGCGGATTCGTCAGGATTGCTGCAAAAGCGTTTTCCGTAATGGATCCAAACCCTTCACTTTGATAAATCTTAACATTTTTCACTTGGTTGGCCTCAGCATTCTCTTCAGCTAACTGTACCGCTCTTTCATTGATATCTACCATATGCACTAATCGTTCCGGGTTATCTTGTGCTATCGAAATCCCAATTGGTCCGTACCCGCAGCCTACATCCAAATACGGACCTTCGACTTCTGGCACTTCAAACGATTCCAGTAATGTCCTAGTTCCAAAATCAACCTCTTTTTTTGAAAAAACACCTGCATCCGTTGTAAATCGAATCGATCGATTATGCCTTTGAAAAATAACGGTGGAGCGATTACTCTTTACTTCTGGTTTGCGAGAATAATAATGATCGGACATTTAATTCGCCTCCAGTAAATGAAGATAAATGCGGAAATTTATGAGGGTTTCGTTAAAGATTTATTATTTATTGCCAAAGTATAAAAATGAGCCCGCGCAAAATACGGGCTCATTATTTCTATTTCATTATTTTACTTCTACGCCAGCTCCAACTTCTTCAAGCTTAGCTTTAATTTCTTCAGCTTCCTCTTTAGAGATGCCTTCTTTAAGAGGTTTTGGAGTGTTATCAACAAGATCTTTTGCTTCTTTAAGTCCAAGACCAGTGATTTCACGAACCACTTTGATAACTTTGATTTTTTGGTCGCCAGCAGATGCTAGAACCACATCAAATTCAGTTTTTTCTTCAACAGCAGCACCAGCAGCAGCGCCACCAACAACAGCTACAGGAGCAGCCGCAGTTACACCAAATTCTTCTTCAATAGCTTTTACTAAGTCGTTTAGTTCTAAAACAGTCATATTTTTAACTGCTTCAATGATTTGTTCTTTAGTCATGAGAAATTTCCTCCTAATCTTTTTGTGTGTTTTAAAAGTAAGCGATGTGTTTTCGATTAAGCGCCTTGTTCTTCTTTTTGATCAGCAACAGCCTTAGCTGCCAATGCGAAGTTACGGATAGGAGCTTGAAGAACACTAAGCAACATAGAAAGTAAGCCTTCGCGGGATGGAAGATCTGCAAGAGCCTTGATTTCTTCAACTGTTGCAAGATTTCCTTCAATGACACCAGCTTTAATTTCAAGTGCATCATGTTTTTTAGCAAAATCACTTAGGATTTTTGCAGGAGCTACAACGTCCTCAGTACTGAACGCGATTGCGTTTGGTCCAAGAAGATGTTCGTTAAGCCCAGCTAGCTCAGCTGCTTCTGCAGCACGGCGAGAAAGTGTATTTTTGTAGACTTTGAATTCTACTCCAGCTTCACGAAGTTGTTTACGAAGCTCTGTTACCTCTGCTACATTCAATCCGCGGTAATCTACAACAACTGTAGAAACACTTGTTTTGAATTTGTTCGTAATCTCGTCTACGATTAATTTCTTTTGTTCAACTGCACTACTCATTCTGCCACCTCCTGTAGAATGGTTACATCCATACCGTAAAAGAAAACTTAACTTGAGCTAAGTATTCTATTTTGTAGGCGGTTGCCTCGATGCCCTTATACTTCATCTATTTTGAAGCATAAAAAAGCCTTCATATCTTGTAGACATGAAGGCTGAAAGAATCCACTTATCAAAACGATAGGTTCTATTCGATCAAACACCTCGGTAGGAAATTAAGCTTTTTACAGCACCTACTGTCTACGGCATACATGTATTAAATTAACACCCTATGAATTATACTAGGATGGTTTAACGATGTCAACCTAGTTTTTCAAAGAAAATGATGCTGGGTCTACTTTTACGCCAGGTCCCATTGTAGAAGTAGCGGCAACGCCCTTCACATAAGTACCTTTCGCTGCAGCAGGCTTCGCTTTAAGCATTGTTTCGTAGATAACAGAGAAGTTTTCAACTAATTTCTCGTTATCGAAAGAAACTTTACCAATTGGAACGTGTACAATACCAGCTTTATCAGCACGATATTCTACTTTACCAGCTTTGATTTCTTTAACTGCACGATCCACATCAAATGTAACCGTACCTGTTTTAGGGTTTGGCATTAAGCCTTTAGGTCCGAGGACACGTCCAAGCTTACCTACTTCACCCATCATATCAGGTGTAGCTACGATTACATCAAAATCGAACCAACCTTGGTTGATTTTGTTAATATATTCTGCATCGCCTACGTAATCAGCCCCAGCTGCTTCTGCTTCTTTCAGTTTTTCGCCTTTTGCGAAAACAAGTACTCGTTGAGTTTTACCAGTTCCGTTTGGAAGAACAACTGCTCCACGGATTTGTTGGTCATTCTTACGAGTGTCAACACCTAAACGGAATGCAACTTCAACTGTTGCGTCAAACTTAGCGAAGTTTGTCTTTTTTACCAATTCAATAGCTTCGTTTACATCGTACGCTTTTGTACGATCAACAAGTTTTGCTGCTTCTTGATATTTTTTGCTTCTTTTCGCCATTTTAATATCCTCCTAATTGTGGTTTTAACGGATTGACCTCCCACTAAAAAGGTTGCGAATTCTGCATAAGACTTCGCAACCCCGTGAAAAAAGGTATCTTATTAGTCTTCAATCACGATACCCATGCTGCGGGCTGTACCTTCAACCATGCGCATCGCTGCTTCAACGTCTGCTGCGTTAAGGTCAGGCATTTTTGTTTCAGCAATTTCGCGTACTTTATCACGCTTAACAGTTGCCACTTTTTTACGGTTTGGTTCACCAGAACCCGACTCGATACCAGCAGCTTTCTTAAGTAAAACAGCCGCAGGCGGAGTTTTCGTAATAAATGTAAATGAACGGTCTTCAAATACCGTAATTTCAACTGGAATAATAAGACCAGCTTGATCCGCAGTACGTGCGTTGAACTCCTTACAGAATCCCATAATATTTACACCAGCTTGACCAAGTGCAGGACCTACAGGCGGAGCTGGATTCGCTTTACCCGCTGGAATTTGAAGCTTAACAAGTTTGATTACTTTTTTAGCCACGAGACACACCTCCTTAAAGTCCGTGATGTGGTAATAGGGCGTTGAAACCCTCCCACTCTTATCTATGCTATCGTAGCATATAAAATCTCTTGATTATACAGTAATGCCTACCCGTAGACACACCGACTTAAAAAATATTATCATTTTTCAAGATTGATTTCAAGTCGTTTCAACATTATAATTTATCAATTTGGCCAAAGCTTAGTTCAACCGGCGTTTCTCTGCCAAACATATTTACTAAAACTTTAATCTTTTGCTTATCGCGATCGATGTCTTCAATCGAGCCTGTAAAGTTTGCGAACGGACCTTCCTTCACTTTAACGGTTTCGCCAAGTTCGAAGTTAATGTCTACTTTTCTTTCTTCAACACCCATTCTCTTTAATACAGAACTGACTTCATCCGGCATCAGCGGCGTTGGTTTTGAGCCAGATCCAGCTGAACCGACAAATCCAGTTACTCCTGGAGTATTTCTGACGACGTACCAAGAGTCATCTGTCATCACAAGCTCAACTAGCACATACCCTGGAAAAACTTTCTTTTTTACAACTTTTTTCTTTCCGTTTTTAATATCAGTTTCCTCTTCTTCAGGAACCACGACACGGAAAATCTTATCTTGCATACCCATGGATTCAACCCGTTTTTCAAGGTTAGCTTTTACTTTATTTTCATAACCTGAGTAAGTATGCACCACATACCAATTCTTTTCCATTCAGTTGGACAAATACGTCCTTCCCTCCCCACTTAATATAAAGTAGCCTTGCGGTCATTGGTTTCATAGACAAGTTCGATTCAAAAAATCAATCATTTACTATTTGTACAGTAAAATAATACTTATCTTTTCTCAGATTTTCGGGCAATGAAAAAACCCGTTTCCGGGTCCTGTCAAATCTTAGATATTCACCATTATACCATGTGATCTAGTAACTTATTCAAGAATCAATTCAATTACTGAAGAGATTCCTAAATCTACAACTGCAAAAAACACAGAGACAAATGCAACCGTTACAATAACCGTTACTGTATATCGAACGAGTTCTTTTCTTTTTGGCCAGCTGACCTTCTTCATTTCACTGGCTACATTGCGAAAAAATTGCATGAAGTTAACCCCCAACTGAAAGTAGATCTATGTCAAAACCATTATTTTGTTTGTTTATGAACGGTGTGACTATTACAAGTCCTGCAAAACTTTTTTATTTCTAAACGTTCTGTACTTGTTTTATTCTGATCCTTTGAATAGTTTCTAGAACCGCACTCCGAACAAGCCAGAACTTGTTTTTTGCTCATAAATATTCATCACCTATATAAATCTATTACGTCTTTAAAACTTTATCACGGTCCTGAAAACTTGTCAAACTACCATAAACTTCATTGTGAAGAGGAGGAGTGGGTAATCTCCCTGATTTCTAAGTATCTCTCTAGCTTTCTTTTAACCCGCTGAAGTGCATTATCAATAGACTTAACATGTCTGTTTAACTCTTCTGAAATCTCTTGGTATGACTGCCCATCTAAATAGAGGGCCAGTACTTTTTGTTCTAAATCACTGAGAATTTCTGACATTTTCAACTCAATATTATCAAATTCCTCACGACTAATAATTAATTCTTCTGGATCCATAATCTTTGCGCCTGAAATGACATCCATCAGCGTTCGATCGGATTCTTCATCAAAAATAGGCTTGTCCAAAGAAACATATGAATTCAGCGGAATATGCTTTTGCCGGGTTGCTGTTTTGATTGCTGTAATAATTTGCCTAGTAATACACAGCTCGGCAAAAGCTTTAAAGGAGGTGAGCTTGTCCTCTTTGAAGTCACGAATCGCCTTATATAAGCCTATCATGCCTTCCTGAACAATATCTTCTTTGGTTGCACCGATCAAAAAATAGGATCTCGCTTTCGCCCTTACAAAGTTCCGATACTTATGAATGAGATAATCAAGTGCTTCACTTTCGCCCTGATGCACTAAGTCTACAATCTCTTCGTCTTCTAAAAAATTGTAAGCACTTTGTTGGCTTTCCCCGATGTTCGAATTCACCCTATAGATCCCCCCAACCGTGCGCATTAGATAGAAATATTATACAGTAGACGAATTAAGGGGTCAACCAATCATTGTCCGCCTCTTCTCCATTTTTCGAATATTTCTGCTATTTCGTCTGGCAGCTGAATTTTGGTCTTTGGTTTAGATTCGAGGGATTTTTGAACATTTTTGCCTATGTTTTTCTCAATACTTTCCATTTCGCGTAATAATTCACGGGCCGATTTTCGCAAAGCTCCTTGTCCGAATATAGCCCATTGTTCTGTATAGTCAGAGGTAGCGACATGAATTTGTGTTTTTATATTAGCTAAAGAGATTGCCAGCTTTTCAATCCGTTCATCCGCTGTTTCATTTTCTCTTGTAAAGATTACTTCAATCTTATAGTTCTTATATTTTTTCTCAATTCCTTGCACATAATGTGCATCAAAAACGACAATCACTTTATATCCAGTAAAGGCTTGGTATTCAGCCATTTTTTCAATTAATCGATCTCTTGCCGAAGCTAAATCACCTGTTTTTAAAGCACGAAGCTCTGGCCAAGCACCAATAATGTTATAGCCATCCACAAGGAGAATATCCATGGTCTATTCACCGATTGCATGGCGTTTTCTATATACCTCATACATCAAAAGTGCTGCTGCAACTGAAGCATTTAAGGAAGTAACATGTCCAACCATTGGCAAGGAAATAAGAAAATCACACTTTTCCTTTATCAAGCGGCTCATACCTTTTCCTTCACTGCCAATCACTATTCCAAGCGGCATATTTCCGTCTAACTGTCTGTAATCCTGGTCTGCATCCTTATCTGTACCTGCAATCCAAACACCTGAGTTTTTTAGTTCATCAATCGTACGTGCTAAATTTGTTACCCTAGCCACCGGAATATGTTCAATTGCCCCAGTCGATGCTTTTGCAACGGTAGCCGTTAAACCGACCGATCTTCTTTTTGGAATAATAATCCCATGAACGCCAACTGCATCACACGTTCTCATAATAGAACCTAGGTTATGCGGATCTTCAAGCTCGTCCAAAATGATAAAAAATGGAGGCTCATCGCGGTCTTTGGCCCGATTGTACAGATCGTCAAGCTCAGCATACTGATACGCCGCAATTTGGGCCGCTACTCCCTGATGAGGACCATTGAACATTTGGTCTAGCTTCCGTTTTGGAACGGTTTGAACGATAACAGATTGCTCTTTAGCTAATTTTAAAACTTGCTGGATACTGCCTTTTTGAGACCCTTCTGCGACCAATACCTTTTGGATGTCTCTTTCTGACCTGAGCACCTCAAGCACGGGATTTCTGCCAAATATCCATTCAGATTCCATGATCATTTCCTCCTTTCTTATTTTTTATCACTTCAAACGACAGTTTTATTAACGATTCCATCCGCTCAATTCGATTGAGTAAGTATAAATAGCCAATTAATGCTTCAAATCCGGTACTATACCGGTATGTTTGGACATCCGTATTTTTCGGAACTGTTGCCGATCTTGCATTTCTTCCCCTTTTTACAACTGCGAGTTCTTCATCTGTCAGTCTTTCTGTTTGTATGAAGGTATGAATCATGCTTGCCTGTGCTTTGGCCGATACATAATGAGTCGCTTCTCTATGAAGCTTAGCAGGTTTTACAGATTCATGATGAAGGAGGTGACGCCTGACATACACTTCATAGACAGCGTCACCCATATAGGCTAAGGAAAGACTATTTAATTGTTTAACGTCTAACTGGACTCCCTCATCTATCATGGTTATCCCCGCTTCCATCTTGTACCCTGAGGCGTATCTTCCAATATGATATTTTGCTCTTTTAAGCGGTCTCTAATTTCATCTGCCAAGGCAAAATTCCGATCCTTTCGCGCCTGAATTCGCTGCTCTATTAAAGCTTCAATCTCTTCGTCCAATAACTCTTCTTCCTTAATCGAAATGCCAAGGACCGAAAAGAGATCCTTAAATTTGTTAATAAAAGCATCTAAAACTTCGACAGAAGAGTTCTTTTCCATTAAATAATAATTGGCCTGTTTTGCTAATTCAAATAATACAGATATCCCATTGGCTGTATTAAAGTCATCATCCATTTCCTTTACAAATTCTTCGTGTAACGATTGGATCGTATTTAACCACTTTTCATCGTTCTCGCCTAGATTAACACTCATTTCTTTGCGGTGCTGCAGATTTTGGAAAGATGTTTTTAGACGCTCCAGCGATTTTTCTGCGTTCTCCACGAGTTCACGGCTAAAGTTAATCGGATGGCGATAATGAACAGATAACATGAAAAACCGAAGAACTTGCGGGTTTAATTCTTGAATAATATCATGCACAAGAATAAAGTTTCCTAATGACTTTGACATCTTTTCGTTGTCAATATTAATATAGCCATTATGCATCCAATAGTTTGCAAAAGGTTTTCCTGTTAGGGCTTCTGATTGGGCAATTTCATTTTCATGATGCGGAAAAGCCAAATCTTGACCGCCCGCGTGTATATCAAGCGTATCACCTAAATATTTTCTTGCCATCGCCGAGCATTCTATATGCCAGCCTGGACGCCCGTCACCCCATGGGCTAGACCATTTGATTTCATTTTCTTTGGCTGCTTTCCATAGGACAAAATCGAGCGGATCTTCCTTCTTTTCCCCTACTTCAATCCTTGCCCCTACCTGAAGCTCATCTACCGACTGATGCGAGAGTTTGCCATATCCATCAAAACGTCTTGTTCTAAAGTAGACATCCCCGCCAGACTCATAGGCATAGCCTTTATCAATCAGCGTTTGGATAAACTCGATGATCGTATCAATATTTTCCGTCACTCGAGGGTGAAGTGTTGCTTTTTCGGTACCCAAAGCTGCAATATCTTCAAAATATGCCTCAATAAAGCGTTCTGTTAAAGTATGAACATCCTCCTTTAACTCATTAGCCGCTTTAATGATTTTATCATCTACATCAGTAAAGTTTGAAACATACTGAACATCGTAGCCGCGAAATGTTAAGTAGCGCCGAACTGTATCAAACACAATAACAGGTCTCGCATTGCCTATATGAATATAATTGTATACGGTTGGACCGCAAACATACATTTTTACTTTTCCTGGTTCAATCGGGGTAAATTCCTCTTTTTTTCTAGTTAAAGTATTATATATTTGAATGGACATTCGAGCGTTCGCTCCCTTCTTTTTTTATCGCTGCAAGTTCTTCACGTAATTGGGCGAGTTCTTCTTCAAGCTGTTTAATCCGGTCTGTAATTGGATCTGGCAGGTCGCGATGATTTAAATCCTTCTGGATTCGAACTCCATCCTGAATGACGACCTTTCCTGGAATCCCAACCACTGTAGAATTCGGCGGTACATCCTTGAGTACGACTGAACCCGCTCCGATTTTAGCATTTTCCCCTATCACAATCGATCCTAATACCTTTGCTCCTGTTGCAATCAATGCGTTGTCCTTTATCGTCGGATGCCTTTTGCCTTTTTCTTTTCCAGTTCCGCCTAGAGTAACACCCTGGAATACTGTTACATTATCACCGATTTCGCATGTCTCTCCGATAACTACACCCATTCCATGATCGATGAAAAATCGCCGTCCGATTTTGGCCCCGGGATGAATTTCAATACCCGTAAAGAACCGGCTAATCTGAGAAATACTCCGTGCTATAAAGAAAAATCGTCTTTTATAGAAGGCATGAGCTATTCGGTGTGCCCAAATTGCGTGCAGACCAGAGTAAGTTAAGATAACCTCTATCGTGTTGCGAGCGGCCGGATCTTGATCAAACACAACCTCAATATCTTCTTTTAGCCTTTTGAACATAACGTACAACCCTCTCTTTCTAATATTTTTCTGTCAAAAATAAAAAAACGCCTCTGTTTGTACAGAGACGTTTTTATACGCGGTTCCACTCTGCTTAAATGAATGAACAAAAGCCATCATTCATTTCTGCTTGAACAGGTAACGGCTGTTAACCGCCTTTTTCTACTCTAATCTTTCGAAAAAAGACTCAGAGGTGCATTTCAAAAAACGAGAGGCTTAAACCACTTTCAGCCGGTGATGGTTCTCTCTTTCAAGCATCGCTCTTTTACTTCTCCTCATCATAGCTTTGTCACTATATGTTAGTTTTACTATATTATCATACTCTTATGAGTGTTCATTTAAAATAGCATCTAAGCGTGCAATGACTTTTTCTTTTCCTAACAATTCTAAGGTAATCGCTAAATCCCGTCCATGAATTTGCCCTGTTGCGGCGACACGGATTGGCATGAATAGCTTTTTCCCTTTATGCCCTGTATCCTTTTGAACCTGCTTAATCGTTGCATTAATTTCATTTGCATTGTAAGAATCCAGTGCTTTTAATTTTTCTTTAAATAATGCTAATACCTCTGGAACTTGTTCCTCTATGAGCACAGCCTTTGCCTCTTCATCATACGCTATTTCATCCTTAAAGAACAACTCAGAAAGCTCAACTATTTCTCCGCCATAGCTCATTTGTTCTTGGTAGAGGGCAATCAGCTTTTTCGTCCATTCTTTTTCGGATTCATCCATGTTCTCAGATACTCTTCCTGCCTTCACTAAATGAGGTAAAGCAAGGTCAACGAGCTTATCTAATTCTAGCTTTTTAATATACTGATTATTCATCCATGTCAGCTTTTGTTGGTCAAACAATGCTGGAGATTTAGAGAGTCGGTTTGGATCAAATATCTGAATAAATTCTTCTTTAGAAAATATTTCTTCCTCTCCGCCAGGTGACCAGCCAAGCAAGGCAATAAAGTTGAATAGAGCCTCTGGCAAATAGCCCAGTTCCTTATACTGCTCTATGAATTGGATAATCGACTCATCCCGTTTTGAAAGTTTTTTCCTGCTTTCGTTCACGATCAATGTCATATGTCCAAATACAGGAGGCTCCCAATTAAAGGCCTCATAAATCATTAACTGCTTTGGTGTATTGGAAATATGATCATCTCCGCGCAGCACATGAGTGATTTCCATAAGATGATCGTCAACTGTTACGGCAAAATTATAGGTTGGAATTCCATCTTTTTTGATGATAACGAAATCACCAATCCCATCCGATTCAAACGACACATCGCCTTTAACCATATCATCAAATTGGTACACCTTTCCCGCAGGAACTAAAAAGCGGATACTTGGCTTTCTTCCTTCCGCTTCTAAGCGTGCACGATCTTCATCACTAAGATGACGGCACTTTCCGGAATAATGAGGTGTTTCCCCGCGACTAACTTGAGCTTCCCGCTCTGCCTCTAATTCTTCCTCTGTACAGTAACACTTATAGGCAAGACCTCGGTCTAACATCTCATTGTAATAACGGCTATAAATATCATTCCGTTCAGATTGACGGTATGGCCCGTACTCTCCGCCAATATCCACACTTTCATCCCAATCTATACCCAGCCATTTAAGATGAGTTAGTTGACTTTCCTCGCCGCCTTCAATATTTCTTTTTTGGTCTGTATCTTCAATTCGGATAATAAACTTTCCATTTTGATTACGGGCATACAGATAATTAAATAACGCTGTTCTCGCATTCCCTATATGTAAATGACCCGTTGGACTCGGTGCATATCGTACGCGAATTTGACTCATAGCCTAAATAGGCCTCCTTTTTTTAAAGAAAACTTGGCTAGCGCTCTAGGCTTGGCGCAGGTGATCTCCTAGTTGCTCTTATACTTTATTCCTAAAATTGGCCACTACGTCGATATATCTTCATGCTGCCAATTTATACTTTTCTTAAAAGTGTAAGACAAAACAATCTATTTACGTTTGTATTTTATCATGTTCATGAATTGGTTAAAAGCAGAACCGCCGCTTGAGCCGCAATTCCTTCTTCCCTTCCTGTAAAACCTAACTTTTCAGTTGTTGTTGCCTTTACGTTAATTTGGTCCGTCTTCGCCTCTAACAACTCCGCAATCCGCTCCTTCATTGCCGGAATATGAGGTGCCATTTTTGGCTTTTGCGCAATAATGGTACAGTCTAAATTGGCTAAAGTATAGCCTTTTTCTTTTACTATTTCCCAAACGTTCTGCAGGAGCTTGGCTGAATCAGCGTTTTTAAAGGCTGGATCTGTGTCGGGAAAATGCTTGCCAATATCTCCTTCTCCTACCGCTCCTAATAGAGCATCACTAATCGCATGTAAAAGTACATCGGCATCGGAGTGACCTTTTAATCCCTTTTCATAGGGAATGTCGATCCCCCCAATAATAAGAGGCCGATTTTCATCAAACGCATGCACGTCAAAGCCCTGTCCTATTCTAAACATGATTTCCCCTCGCTTTTAACCTTCTGGTGTGCTAAGCCGATTATTAAGAATCGCTTCAGCAAAATATAAATCTTCTTTTGTCGTCAATTTTATATTATCGTACTGTCCTTCTACGATTGCAACCGGTACACCCAGCCGTTCCACTAAACTAGCATCATCTGTTCCAAAAAATGAGTCCCGTTCAGCTAATTCATATGCTTTTTTCAATATAGACATATGAAAAGCTTGTGGGGTTTGCGCTGCCCACAAGCTAGATCGTTCAACTGTCTCTGTGATTTGTCCATTTTCTACCCGTTTCACTGTGTCTTTAACAGGAACTGCAACAATTGCTGCTTTGCTTTCATCTGCTTTTTCAACTAAGTGCCGAATGGTTGAATGACGAATAAAAGGACGTGCTCCATCGTGGACTAAAACAATGTCTGCTTCGTTAACGGCTTTTAATGCTTGATACACACTTTCTTGCCGTTCCTTTCCTCCCGCTACCATCGCTTTAATTTTTTTGATTTTGTATTGTTTAATCAGCAGTTCAAAGGATTCCCTCTCTGCCGGATTAATGGATAAGTATATGGCCTTACATAAAGAATCTGTTTCAAACACTTGTAATGTATGGATAATAACCGGAACATCTTGAACGGTAAGAAAGAGCTTATTTTTTCCTGCATTCATTCTTTTTCCACTGCCCGCAGCAGGAATAATCACGGCATATTGCATGGTAAGCTCTCCCTCTTTATATATCTACAGTGCTCTCTCTAGTAACTTAGGTTTGGCAAAGATCATCCGTCCTGCAGAAGTCTGCAAAACACTTGTAACTAATACATCAATGTTTTTCCCAATATAGTTTCTGCCTTCTTCAACTACAATCATAGTACCATCATCAAGGTAGGCAACTCCTTGATTTTGTTCTTTACCGTCTTTAATGACCTGTACATTAATCTCTTCTCCCGGCAAAACAACTGGTTTAACTGCATTCGCTAAATCATTGATATTCAGTACCGAAACTCCCTGCAGTTCACAAACCTTATTTAAATTATAGTCATTTGTTACTACATAACCATTTATTAATTTCGCCAGTTTTACGAGTTTACTATCTACTTCAGAGATTTCTTCAAAATCTCCCTCATATATTTCAACTTTAATGGGAATTTCCTTTTGAATACGATTAAGGATATCTAATCCTCTTCTTCCGCGGTTTCGCTTTAACACATCTGATGAATCAGCAATATGTTGAAGCTCTTCTAATACGAATTGAGGAATTATGATCGTTCCGGCTAAAAATCCAGTCTGACAAATATCCGCAATTCGTCCATCAATAATAACACTAGTGTCGAGGATTTTGAACTCTTTCCCCATCTCGTTTGATTCTTCTTGTCCTTTTTTCTTAGATCGGCCAGCCTGAGAAAAGAAGCTCATAAGCTCATCCCTTTTCTTAAAACCAACCTGATACCCTAAGTACCCAAATATCAAAGTTAATAGTATTGGTGCAACCGTATTGACTACGGGAACTTCAATAACGTTTAACGCAAATCCTATTAAAAATGCAACAAAAAGGCCGGTTAATAAACCCAAGCTCCCAAATAATATATCTGTAATAGGCGCCTTAATCAGAGATTCCTCGACCCACTTGACAAAATTAACAACATAATCAACCGCCCAAAAAGTAATAAGATAAAAAATAATAGCACCAATCACGGCTGTTACGTATGGATTTGTAATAAATTGAATATCTCCTAATTCAAGAACTGTTAAAACAGCTGGGATAAAAAATATACCTATTGTGACTCCTGTAATAATGAAACATGCTTGCACAATGCGTTTTAACATTTCTTCACCTCCTTTTAAACATTATAAACAAAATAAGATTTTTGAAACGCTCTATTACGTCGTTTTTAGAATTTGTAAAGAAAAAGATAATAAAATGTTATAGCAAAAGCCGGCTATTTTCATAGGGTCAGATTGTCTATTTTTAAAAAATGACAAGCAGGACTGCCCTACCGTGCCCTCGTTATTTCAATAAAAACCCGTATTTTATAAACCAAAGGCACGGACTTGGACAAGTCGTGCAAAACCTACTATATCAATATAACGAATGAGCCCCTTAAAAAGTTTCACATTTAAAATTGTACACAAAGAATATGTCCATTCTATGACTAAGTTATGAATATTTTTTTTACGTTTTATAGGAAGGCTGTTTCGCATACTTTGTTTTTTAATGGAGGCAAACATGTCCGTTCTATTGCAGTTTTAAAAATATATTCAGGCAGTAACAATCTTTGCGAAAACAGCCTATAGGAAAAATAATGATTAGCACCTATGATCCCCCTAAAGCTGCTTTAAGAGTTTCTTGCAGGGAAGAAACCCCAACTACCTCAATTCCTTTTGTAGCTTTTATTGAATCAAGATTATATTTGGGTACAATTACTCGTTGGAATCCAAGTTTTTCGGCTTCTTGAATACGGTTTTCCAGTCGGGTTACCCTGCGAATTTCACCTGTTAAGCCAACTTCTCCGATAAAGCAGTCTCCAGGCTTTGTCGGTTCGTCACGAAAACTGGATGCAATACTAATCGCAATCGCTAAATCAATGGCAGGTTCATCTAATTTAACTCCACCTGCAACTTTTAAATAGGCATCCTGATTTTGAAGCAATAGCCCTACACGCTTTTCTAAAACGGCCATAATCAGAGAAACTCGATTATGATCAATTCCTGTCGCCATTCTTCTAGGATTCCCAAAGCTAGAAGGAGTTATTAACGCTTGAATTTCAACTAGCATTGGCCTTGTTCCTTCCATAGAGGCTACAACGGTTGACCCAGAGGATCCCATGGACCTTTCTTCTAAAAAGATTTCAGAAGGGTTCTCTACTTCTTCAAGGCCTGTATCCTTCATATCAAAAATACCCATTTCGTTGGTCGAGCCAAACCTATTTTTTACTGCACGTATAATCCGAAAAGAATGATGTCTTTCTCCTTCAAAATATAAAACCGTATCGACCATGTGCTCTAGTAATTTTGGTCCTGCGATGGCCCCTTCTTTTGTGACATGTCCTACTATAAAAATGGCAATTGCTTTTGTTTTGGCAATCCGCATTAGTTCTGACGTACACTCCCGTACTTGCGATACACTGCCTGGAGCCGAGGTTACCTCAGAATGATAGACGGTTTGAATGGAGTCAATTACTACAAAGTGAGGCTGGACCTGGTCAATGGTTGATATTATTTCTTCTAGATTCGTTTCACTATATACATAGAGCTGATCTGAAACAAGCGAAAGCCGATTCGCTCTTAGTTTCGTTTGTCTCGTCGATTCCTCACCGGAAACATATAGAACCCGCTGATTTTTATGTACTAAAAGGGCAGATACTTGCAGTAAGAGCGTCGACTTTCCGATTCCCGGGTCTCCTCCGATTAACACGAGTGAACCAGGGACAATTCCGCCGCCTAACACTCGGTCTAATTCCAATAACCCCGTTATTATTCGAGGCTCCTCCATGCTTTCGATATCCCGTAAAGGAACTGCTTTTGACATCGTTTGAGCGGAGTGCTGAAAAGCTCCTCCACTGAATCTTGTTTTCTTTTGTTTTTCTTCTTGCAGCGTATTCCACTGATTACATCCCGGACATTTGCCCATCCATTTCGGAGATTCATAGCCACATTCATTACAGACGAACTTCGTTTTAACTTTGCTCAAAAAATTTCTCCTCTCTACACCATACAGCTAAATTATGGAAATTATGCAAGATGGATTTGTTGATTTGATTTTACCATGTTTATTTTGTAAGGGGATTTGTCTCTTTTTGCTAAAAGGAGGGATATAAAGGAAGGAAGGCAGTGTTCTGCCTTCCATAACTACCTATAATATTTTATTTTGAAAGTACTTTAAATTCTCCATCTTCGACATCCACTATCACCTTATGGCCAGTTAGCACTTGACCTCTCAGCAATTCCTCGGACAAGCGGTCTTCAATATGCTTCTGAAGGGCCCTTCTTAATGGTCTCGCTCCATACTCTGGGTCGTAGCCTACCTCTGCAATTTTAGCTTTTGCAGCATCGGTAAGTTCCAGCTCAATGTCTTGATCTTTAAGCCGCTTTGTTAACTGTTCTGACATTAAAGTTACAATTTCCGTTAAATGCGGTTTTTCAAGAGCATGGAAGACAATCGTTTCGTCAATTCGGTTTAAAAATTCAGGACGGAACGCTTTCTTGAGCTCTTCCATTACTTTTCCTTTCATATCTTTATAATCTTGCTCTCCATCTTGAACATTAAAGCCGACATACTTATTTCGTTTTAATGCTTCTGCTCCTACGTTAGAGGTCATAATCAGAACCGTATTTCTAAAGTCTACTGTTCTTCCTTTTGAATCGGTTAAGCGTCCATCCTCTAATACCTGAAGCAGAATGTTAAATACATCTGGATGTGCTTTCTCAATTTCGTCCAAAAGGATGACTGAGTAAGGTTTTCTCCGGACTTTTTCTGTTAATTGTCCGCCTTCATCATATCCTACATAGCCTGGAGGTGAACCGACCAGACGAGAGGTTGTATGTCTTTCCATGAACTCAGACATATCAATCCGGATCATTGCATCTTCATCGCCAAACATTGCTTCTGCTAATGCTCGTGCAAGCTCTGTTTTACCTACCCCAGTAGGACCTAGGAAGATAAAAGACCCGATTGGGCGTTTAGGATCTTTAAGACCAGCTCTTGCCCGTCTTACTGCTTTTGCGACTGCTTTAACGGCTTCATCCTGGCCAATGACACGGGTATGAAGAATACTTTCTAGGTTAAGCAGTTTATCTGTTTCTGTTTGTGCTAGCTTAGATACAGGTATTCCGGTCCAATTTGACACAACGGTTGCTATATCTTCTACTGTTACTTCCGTGTTTTCTTGGCCTTGTTTTTCTTTCCAGGATTTCTTGGTTTCTTCTAACTGTTCACGGAGACGCTGTTCTGAATCGCGTAAAGAAGCTGCCTTTTCAAATTCTTGACTCTGTACGGCTGCATCCTTTTCTTTCCTTACTTCCTCTAATTTTAATTCTAATTCTTTTAAATTAGGAGGAGTTGTAAAGGAGCGTAACCGTACTTTTGATCCTGCTTCATCAATTAAATCTATCGCTTTATCCGGTAAAAAACGGTCAGAAATATACCGGTCAGATAGTTTAACCGCTGCCTCAATCGCCTCGTCTGTAATAGTGACACGGTGGTGGGCTTCATAGCGGTCACGCAAACCATGCAGGATTTGAATCGATTCTTCTACTGAAGGTTCATCAACTGTAATTGGCTGGAAACGGCGCTCTAGTGCAGCATCCTTTTCAATATATTTCCGATATTCATCTAAAGTTGTAGCCCCAATACATTGGAGTTCCCCGCGAGCTAGAGATGGTTTTAAAATATTGGACGCATCGATCGCACCCTCCGCTCCTCCTGCACCAATTAAAGTGTGAAGCTCATCGATAAACAGAATGATATTTCCTGCTTGGCGAATTTCATCCATTACTTTTTTCAAACGGTCTTCAAATTCACCGCGGTACTTGGTGCCCGCTACAACCGTTCCCATATCTAACGTCATAACCCTTTTATCCCGCAAAATCTCTGGAACCTCATTTTGCACAATTTGTTGCGCCAGACCTTCTGCAATTGCTGTTTTACCTACCCCTGGTTCACCAATAAGGACAGGGTTATTTTTCGTTCTTCGGCTCAGTACCTCGATAACTCTTTGAATTTCTTTACTTCTGCCAATCACAGGGTCCAAACTACCCTCTCTTGCAATCGCTGTTAAATCACGCGCTAAACTGTCTAATGTAGGCGTACTGGCATTGGAATGGGATGAGCCCTGGTGGCCCCCAGCTTCATTACTTCCCAATAATTGCAGAACCTGTTGTCTTGCTTTATTTAAGCTCACTCCTAAATTATTAAGGACACGAGCAGCTACACCTTCTCCTTCGCGAATCAGCCCGAGGAGAATATGCTCTGTTCCAACATAGGAGTGACCTAATTTTCTGGCTTCATCCATGGAGAGTTCGATGACTTTTTTAGCTCTAGGTGTATAATGCGGATTTTGGGATTGATCTTGGCCGCGGCCAATCAAATTTTCAGCCTCTTTTTGGATTTTTTCAGGACTTAATCCTAATCCATATAACGCTTTTGCCGCAATTCCTTCTCCTTCTCTGACAAGACCAAGCAAAATATGTTCTGTTCCAATATTGCTATGTCCTAGTCTCATGGCTTCCTCTTGGGAAAGTGCTAATACTTTCTGGGCTCTTTCTGTAAATCGTCCAAACATCATCTATGTTACCCTCCTACTCATTCGATTCTAATATCAGCCGTTCTCGAATTAAGCCTGCCCGTTTGACATCTCTTTCATGGGGTTTTAATGGACCGCCCGCATATTGCTGTAAGAAGCCGGGCTGTGTTAAGATCATCAGTTCATTTAGAATATTGCGGCTAACGTTTTTTATATAGCCCATATCTATTCCAAGTCTAAGGTCGGATAGACATCGGGCTGCTTCTTTTGATTCAATAATCCGGCTATTAGCCAGGATCCCGTAAGAACGAAAAATTCGGTCCTCTAATTGTATGCCAGAAGTTTTCGCAAGTGCTGACCGTGCTGAACGTTCCTGCTCAATTAGTTGGGTTACCACTGTAATTAAATCATCAACAATATCTTCTTCAGATTTCCCAAGTGTAATTTGGTTAGAAATTTGAAAGATATTGCCTAATGCTTCACTGCCTTCCCCATAAATCCCACGAACAACAAGACCAAGCTGGTTAATCGCCGGTATAAGGCGATTCATTTGCTGGGTCAATACAAGCCCAGGCAGGTGCATCATTACAGACGCCCGTAAGCCTGTTCCTACATTGGTTGGACAGCTTGTTAAGTATCCTCTTTCCTCATCAAAGGCAAAATCCATTTTCTGTTCAAGCCAGTTATCGATCTCATTGGCTACTTGCAGCGCTTGCTGAAGCTGCAGCCCAGGAAACAGACATTGAATTCTTATGTGATCCTCTTCATTGATCATGATGCTTACTTCTTCATTTTCTGATAATAAACAAGCACCAAAGGTCGACTCTTCTGCTAAATTTGGACTAATTAAGTGCTTTTCAACGAGCACTCTTTTTTGAAGCGGCTGAAGCTCATCCATTCTTAGTAGTTCTAATGGTACCGGACATGTATTAGTTTGCACTTTTTCCTCAATCTCTTTTACAACAGCCTGGGCATCTTCATTCGTAAAAATCGTCGGATAAAGATAATTCTTCAGATTACGAGCTAGCCTTACTCTGCTCGTTAATACAATATCCGAACTTGGCCCATCTTCACTCATCCAGGAACACACGCTTGAATTTAAAAATTTTTCGATCGACATTATTCCTCTCCTCCCTTAGAATCAGAGGTTATTTCCTTTTCTAAGGTACGAATCTCGTCCCGAACAATGGCTGCCTTTTCAAATTCCTCATCCGCAATTAACTGTTCAAGCTGAGACTTTAATTCTTGTAATTTTTTACGTAAATGAATCGATCCGCCTGCTCTTTCTGGAACTTTACCATGATGAATGGTATTGCCTGCATGAAATCTTTTTAAAATTGGTTCAAGTGCCGGTTTAAAACTTTCGTAGCAATCTGCACACCCGAATTTTCCTAGTTGTGCAAATTTATGATAAGTTAGACCACAAGTTTCACACTGCAATGAGGCCGGATGCACAAATGGTTCTTGCTTTGAATTTTGTAAAAAATGTTGTCCATTTAACATTCCCGCCAAAAGATGGTGTACGGAAAAGCCTGGACCGGCTTGGAACATGAACACTTCGCCTTTTTCATGGGCACAGTGCTCACATAAATGAACCTCTGTTTTCTCACCATTTATGATTTTCGTCAGATGTAAAGTGGCAGGACGTTCATGACATTCCTGACATATCATTTAACCTCTCCACCTTCCAAGCTTATTTATATTTTAATGTCGTAAGCATTGCCTTTAGAATCCGGGCCCTAAGCTCGTCTCTTTCAGGTAATTGAATTGATAATACAGCGCGGTCCATTACACTAGCCATGATTTTGGCCTCTTGCTTCGTAATAATCCTTTCATTCAATAACCTTTGGATCACATCAACTGCGGTAGCCTGGGTAATTCTTGACTGCAATAGCGATAATAAATGATCAATTAAATGTGCATGAGGCTGATGTCTTACCTTCATAATCCGGATAAATCCGCCGCCGCCCCGCTTACTCTCTACTACGTAGCCGCGTTCGATTGTAAATCTTGTATTAATGACATAGTTAATTTGTGAAGGTACACATTGAAATTTATCTGCAATTTCACTTCTTTTGATTTCGACAATATCCTGTTTACTTAATTCAAGAACTTGTTTTAAATACTCCTCGATGATATCAGAGATATTTTTCATCATGCCCCCTCCTGCTAACTCATTATATTGACTTTGACTATATTTGACATTAATTATACAACAAGCTCCGAATTTTATACAACTATTCTATCCTGTAAACAAAAACAATAGACTTCTCAATTGTAATTTTTCTCTAGAGAATTCGCTAATTTTTGGATGTTGACTTTCCTTGATTTCCTGATAAGATTAAGACATACCTATTTTTGCTTTATTGCATAAAAGCGTTTAAGTGTAAAAGTGAATAATTGTCTTTAATAGTAAATAAGTAGAGAGTATTGCGGGCAGCAAGAAGAGACTGGGTGGCTGGTGTAAACCTAGGCAACAATAATCTTGAAATACATTACTTTGGATTCATAAAGACTTTCGCAAAGTGGATGACCTTTGTTTCATCAAATAGGGTGGTACCGCGGAGATACTCCGTCCCTATGTGAAACAGGGGTTTTTATTGTTTTAAGGAGGACATCATGATGAATCATACAAAATCTATTTTAAATCCATCATTTAAAGAAGCGTTTTTTATCCTGCTTGGTGCTTTTGGGGTAATGAGTGGAAGTATTATTCTATTAGAAGCTCCACCCCATCTGCCTATTATTTCTGCACTCATTCTTTTAATCCTTTATGGCTTGATAAATAAAGTACCTTTTAAAGAATTAGAGCAAGGTATAACCCAGGGAGCTCAATCGGGTTTAGGAGCTGTTTTTCTATTCTTTATGATAGGAATTTTACTAAGCAGCTGGATTTTGAGTGGAACCATCCCAACTCTTATGTATGTGGGCTTTGAGTTAACAGCTCTTCCATTCTTTTATGCGATTGTGTTTTTGATCTGTGCCATCGTAGGTGTTGGGATTGGATCTGCCTTTACGACAGCAAGTACAATAGGTCTTGCTTTTATCGGAATTGCTGGATCGATTGATGGGTCACTCGCCATTACAGCAGGAGCAATTATATCAGGTGCATTTTTTGGTGACAAAATGTCTCCGTTGTCAGATACGACCAACCTAGCTTCAGGGATTGTTAAAGTAGACTTATTTGAACATATCAAAAATATGATGTGGACGACTGTTCCTGCATTTTTGATTTCTTTTATCATTTTTGCTGTCCTTTCACCTGATCATACTAGCCAAGACCTATCGGCCATTGAAGCAATTCAATCAGGTCTCTTGGAAGCAAATTTCGTTCACTGGTCCAGTTTTATTCCAATGATCATTTTAGCAGTATTAGCTATTAAAAAGATTCATGCCCTCATTACGCTAAATGTAAGCTCGTTTAGTGCAATTCTGCTCGGTTTGATTCATCAAAAATTAGGGTTAAGCGAGGTTTTCAATATTTTATTTGCCGGCTATGTTTCCAATACCGGAAACGATGCCATTGATTCCTTACTATCCCGCGGCGGATTAAATAGTATGATGTTTACTGTATCTCTCGTTATTCTAGCCCTTGGACTAGGTGGACTCCTATTTAAATTGGGAATTATCCAAAGTGTCCTCGTCGGCATTAAAAACTGGCTGCGTTCACAGAAATCAACGATTTTAACTTCTGTATCCTGTGCAATGGGGATTAACTTATTTATTGGAGAGCAATATCTTTCTATTTTATTAACAGGAGAAGCCTTCGCAGAACAATACGAAAAACAGGGAATTGCAAGAAAGCATTTATCTAGAGTTCTAGAAGATGCTGGTACCGTTGTTAATCCACTCGTTCCATGGAGCGTCTGTGGTGTCTTTTTAACTAGTATACTTGGTGTCTCCACCCTTGCTTATCTGCCTTTCGCTTTCTTCTGTCTGCTTTGTCCGGTCTTAACAATTCTATATGCTGTTTCTGGGTTCACTGTATCTTTCCGAAACGAGGATACAATCGGGAAATCCGTTGAGGTGTGAGGTCAGATTTTTTCAGTAATTTCTCATCTGAAGCAAGATTTGCGCGAAAGCCGATGCTATCGCGCTTTTTCTCGTGTTGGGGTAGAGGGATCTGACAAATGAGGGTTTCGCACTTTAATTTGTGCGTTCAGTTATAATAACTGGCATTTTATAAAATTTATACTACTTATAACTTTTAAAGGCTGAAAGAGATCGGGTTCATCAGCTATAAAAGAACATAGCATCCTCTTTCCATTAACCATTAACATTTATTTTTTGTTTCGAAATCCAAGTCGTTCAGTTTAATCATTTACAGGATTTTATCTTGACTAGCAACAGATAATTTTTTTGACGATTATCGACAAATTTGCGGATTTATCAACGGATATTTAATTAATCAATAACTTACACAAAAAAACAGCCTAGGATTATCAAAAACCTAGGCTGTTTCGCATTGCCTGGCAACGTCCTACTCTCACAGGGGGCGCCCCCAACTACCATCGGCACTGCGGCGGCTTCCGATGACCGGCGAATTCCGGCGTCTGCTGCACTCAGTCACATCCTCGTGTACGAAGTACACTCCGGTG